>NZ_RQVB01000023.1:0-251 GCF_003992265.1 Veillonella sp. CHU594 | reverse complement strand
AGTGGACTTGAACCACCGACCTCACGCTTATCAGGCGTGCGCTCTAACCAGCTGAGCTATAGGCCTACATATGAGAGATAATCTCTCAAAACTGAACAATTAAGGTTGGATACAGCTAGCGCATATGCTACGTCTATCCATTACACCAAAGTGTCGACCTAGTGTGACATCTAGCATCTTGTGCTAGTGTATGTCTCCCTAGAAAGGAGGTGATCCAGCCGCACCTTCCGATACGGCTACCTTGTTACGAC
>NZ_RQVB01000022.1:0-252 GCF_003992265.1 Veillonella sp. CHU594 | reverse complement strand
GTGGAGACGAGGAGATTCGAACTCCTGACCCCCTGCTTGCAAGGCAGGTGCTCTCCCAACTGAGCTACGCCCCCATGTGAGTCTATCTTGTATTCGGAATCTATCCTTATTAGGAATTTCTTCCATCTTAAGATAGGACTTAATATATTAGCTCTTCTTCATCGAAGAAAGGCACTGGTAGGCCTAAGTGGACTTGAACCACCGACCTCACGCTTATCAGGCGTGCGCTCTAACCAGCTGAGCTATAGGCCT
>NZ_RQVB01000021.1:0-298 GCF_003992265.1 Veillonella sp. CHU594 | reverse complement strand
TTGCCCTAGAGCTGAAAGGCACAACGTGCAGGCTTCTTTCCAAAGGGCGAGTTGGGCCCCACAGCATCTTGCTTCCAGCTCTTTGGGAAGCTAAGAAACAACTCGCTCTGCACAGTGCTCTTACAGCCTACCGGGAACATCTCTTCCAAAGGCCTGTGAAACGCAGTTTCTTTGCAGGCCTGATCTGGCTGAAGTAGGACTTCTGCTCTGGGTGTGCTACTTTGCCCTAGAGCTGAAAGGCACAACGTGCAGGCTTCTTTCCAAAGGGCGAGTTGGGCCCCACAGCATCTTGCTTCCA
>NZ_RQVB01000020.1:0-430 GCF_003992265.1 Veillonella sp. CHU594 | reverse complement strand
GTCGTAACAAGGTAGCCGTATCGGAAGGTGCGGCTGGATCACCTCCTTTCTAGGGAGACATACACTAGCACAAGATGTTAGATGTCATACTAGGTCGACACTTTGGTCACCTTTATTGTTTAGTTTTGAGAGGTCAACTCTCAAAAGTTAGTATTGACAAGCAGTAAAATGCTTTATATACTTACTAAGCACTATTTTCTGAGAAAATCGATGCATAACAAGGAAAACGAATGAGGCGAAGTCGAAGCGTAATGGTAATTACGTGAGACAAGCAGAATGAGTTTGACGAAGTTAGGCGTGATTTTATAGAAAATAAAGATGTTCTTTGAAAACTGCATAGAAGATAATAAATTATTTATGATTTGGTCTCTTAGAGTTGACTCTAAGGGTTAGACCAAGCACATAGATTCTCTAAATTAACTTATAAGGT
>NZ_RQVB01000019.1:0-1159 GCF_003992265.1 Veillonella sp. CHU594 | reverse complement strand
CCACACGTTAACATTGGTACTATCGGTCACGTTGACCATGGTAAAACTACTTTAACAGCAGCAATCACTAAAGTTCTTGCTGAAAAAGGTCAAGCTGACTTCCAAGACTACAGCATGATCGACAAAGCTCCAGAAGAACGTGAACGCGGTATCACAATCAACACTGCACACGTAGAGTACGAAACAGACACTCGTCACTATGCACACGTTGACTGCCCAGGCCATGCTGACTATGTTAAAAACATGATCACTGGTGCTGCTCAAATGGACGGCGCTATCCTAGTTGTATCTGCAGCTGACGGCCCTATGCCACAAACTCGTGAGCACATCTTGTTAGCTCGCCAAGTTGGTGTACCAGCTATCGTTGTATTCATGAACAAAAAAGACATGGTTGACGATGAAGAATTATTAGAATTAGTAGAAATGGAAATCCGTGAATTGCTTTCCAGCTATGAATTCCCTGGCGATGACATTCCAGTTGTAGCAGGTTCTGCATTGAAAGCATTAGAAGGCGATGCTACATACGTAGAAGCAATCAACGAATTGATGGCTCGCGTTGACGAATACATCCCAACTCCAGAACGTGACACAGACAAAACATTCTTGATGCCTGTCGAAGACGTGTTCACAATCACTGGTCGTGGTACAGTAGCAACTGGCCGTGTAGAACGTGGTCAAATCAACGTAGGTGACGTAGTAGAAATCGTTGGTCTTCAAGAAGAACCATCCAGCACTACAGTTACAGGTCTTGAAATGTTCCGTAAACTTTTGGAATCTGCAGTAGCAGGTGACAACGTAGGGGCACTTCTTCGCGGTATCGACCGTAAAGACATCGAACGTGGTCAAGTATTGGCTAAACCAGGTTCCATCAAACCTCACACTAAATTCAAAGCAGAAGTATACGTGTTGACAAAAGAAGAAGGTGGCCGTCATACTCCATTCTTCTCCAACTACCGTCCACAATTCTACTTCCGTACAACTGACGTAACTGGCGTTATCAGCTTACCAGAAGGTACAGAAATGTGTATGCCTGGTGATAACATCACTATGAACATCGAGCTTATCACTCCAATCGCTATTGAAGAAGGTTTACGTTTCGCGATTCGCGAAGGTGGCCATACAGTAGGCGCTGGTGTTGTTACAGCTATCGAAGCATAAT
>NZ_RQVB01000018.1:0-3244 GCF_003992265.1 Veillonella sp. CHU594 | reverse complement strand
TTAATCAGCAACTTCCTATCCTCCCAGGCCGTTTCCAGCCAAGTACTTTCGGCGTTTACGAGCTTAACTACTGTGTTCGGGATGGGAACAGGTGGTTCCTCGTAGCCATCGTCACTGAATTTGTCAGGGTGTTCCCTGAAAACTACATAGAAAGATAATATATTAACTTACAAGTTTGTTGTTTAAGTAAAGCCCTCGATCTATTAGTACCAGTCAGCTCCATGCCTTGCAGCACTTCCACACCTGGCCTATCAACCATGTCGTCTACATGGGATCTTACTAGCTTATGCTATGAGAAACCTCATCTCAAGGCTGGTTTCACGCTTAGATGCTTTCAGCGTTTATCCGTCCCGAACGTAGCTACCCAACTGTACCCTTGGCAGGATAATTGGTACACCAGCGGTTCGTCCACTCCGGTCCTCTCGTACTAGGAGCAGCCCCCTTCAAGTTTCTTTCGCCCGCGATGGATAGGGACCGAACTGTCTCACGACGTTCTGAACCCAGCTCACGTACCACTTTAATCGGCGAACAGCCGAACCCTTGGGACCTACTTCAGCCCCAGGATGTGATGAGCCGACATCGAGGTGCCAAACCTCCCCGTCGATATGGACTCTTGGGAGAGATTAGCCTGTTATCCCCAGGGTAGCTTTTATCCGTTGAGCGATGGCCCTTCCACTCGGCACCACCGGATCACTAAGCCCGACTTTCGTCCCTGCTCGACTTGTTGGTCTCGCAGTCAAGCTCCCTTCTGCCTTTACACTCTTCGAGCGATTTCCGTCCGCTCTGAGGGAACCTTTGGGCGCCTCCGTTACTCTTTAGGAGGCGACCGCCCCAGTCAAACTGTCCACCTAGGACTGTCCGGAAGGTCGTTACTCTTCCCGTTAGATTTCAATTAATCAAAGGGTGGTATCCCAACAGCGACTCCACTAAGACTAGCGCCCTAGCTTCTACGTCTCCCACCTATCCTGTACATTCATTAACTAAAATCAATCCTAAGTTACAGTAAAGCTCCATGGGGTCTTTCTGTCCAGTCGCGGGTAACCTGCATCTTCACAGGTACTTCAATTTCACCGGGTCCCTCGTTGAGACAGTGCGCAAGTCGTTACACCTTTCGTGCGGGTCGGAACTTACCCGACAAGGAATTTCGCTACCTTAGGACCGTTATAGTTACGGCCGCCGTTTACTGGGGCTTCAATTCAGAGCTTCGGATTACTCCTAACCCCTCCTCTTAACCTTCCAGCACCGGGCAGGTGTCAGCACCTATACGTCAGCTTTCGCTTTAGCAGGCACCTGTGTTTGTGGTAAACAGTCGCTTGCGCCTCTCTTGTGCCACCCATTCATGCTCCAGCCGTTACAAGCTTTCACACTACATGGGTCATCCTTTTCCCGAAGTTACGGATGCATTTTGCCGAGTTCCTTAACGAGGGTTTTCCCGCGCACCTTAGGATTCTCTCCCCGCCTACCTGTGTCGGTTTTGGTACGGGTAGTATGTCTCTACCTAGAAGCTTTTCTCGGCAACTTAGGATCAATTACTTCGCTCTTTTGAGCTCGTCATCACGCCTCAGCTTTTAGAGTAACGGATTTACCTATTACTCAACCTACACGCTTAAACATGCACTTCCAATCGCATGCTAACCTACCTGTTTGCGTCACTCCATCGATCAAACAATTCATACTAGTACAGGAATTTCAACCTGTTGTCCATCGCCTATGCTTTTCCGCCTCGGCTTAGGTCCCGACTTACCCTGAGACGACGATCGTTGCTCAGGAACCCTTAGGCTTTCGGTGGAAAGGATTCTCACCTTTCTTTTCGCTACTCATACCGGCATTCTCACTTCTTACCAGTCCACAGCTCCTTCCGGTACTGCTTCAATCCAATAAGAACGCTCCCCTACCCAATGGTATTACTACCATTGCCACGACTTCGGCTCTGCATTTTAGCCCCGGACATTTTCGGCGCAGAGTCTCTCGACCAGTGAGCTATTACGCACTCTTTAAATGGTGGCTGCTTCTAAGCCAACATCCTGGTTGTTTTGGAAACTCCACATCCTTTGCCACTTAATGCAGCATTGGGGGCCTTAGTCGGTGGTCTGGGCTGTTTCCCTCTTGACTATGGGCCTTATCACTCATAGTCTGACTCCCATGTATAAGTATAGCCATTCGTAGTTTGACTAGGTTCGGTACCCGGTGTGGGCCCTAGCCCGATCAGAGCTCTACCGCCTATACTCTTTACCATGAGGCTAGCCCTAAAGCTATTTCGGGGAGAACCAGCTATCTCCGTGTTCGATTGGCATTTCACCCCTATCCACAACTCATCCCAAAGCTTTTCAACGCTCACGAGTTCGGTCCTCCACACAATTTTACCTGTGCTTCAACCTGGCCATGGATAGATCACTACGGTTTCGGGTCTACTACCACTAACTCTTCGCCCTATTCAGACTCGCTTTCGCTTCGGCTCCACGTTTTCCGCTTAACCTCGCTAGTGACAGTAACTCGCCGGTTCATTCTTCAATAGGCACGCCGTCGACCTGCAATTATACGGTCTTCGACTGTTTGTAGACATACGGTTTCAGGTTCTCTTTCACTCCCCTCCCGGGGTGCTTTTCACCTTTCCCTCACGGTACTATGCGCTATCGGTCCATACTGGTATTTTGCCTTGGAGGGTGGTCCCCCCTGCTTCCCACAAGGTTTCACGTGTCTCGTGGTACTCTGGATACTGCTCCACATATGCAGGATTTCGACTACAGGGCTTTCACCTTCTTCGGCCGACCGTTCCAAGTCGGTTCGTCTATCCCATTTATGCTTGTCAGCAGTCCTCAACCCCGGTCTGGCGAACCAGTCCGGTTTGGGCTCTTCCCCGTTCGCTCGCCGCTACTAAGAGAATCTCGTTTGATTACTTTTCCTCTGGGTACTTAGATGTTTCAGTTCCCCAGGTGCCCTCCTCATACTCTCTGGTATGGGTGACAGAGCTTTACTCTGCCGGGTTCCCCCATTCGGATATCTACGGGTCAATGGTCGCTTGCACCTCTCCGTAGCTTTTCGCAGCTTACCGCGTCCTTCTTCGGCCAGTATAGCCAAGGCATCCACCGTATGCCCTTACTATCTTTACTTGATAGTGACATATGGTTATGTCTTTTGCTTTAGAGTCATCCTTTCGGATGCTCTCACCTTATAAGTTAATTTAGAGAATCTATGTGCTTGGTCTAACCCTTAGAGTCAACTCTAAGAGACCAAATCATAAATA
>NZ_RQVB01000016.1:0-6612 GCF_003992265.1 Veillonella sp. CHU594 | reverse complement strand
AAAAAATCAATTTAAACTTAAGTAAATACAATAAAATCTTTGTAACAAACTCTACTTTTTTAAAAACATATAGTGGAGATATTCAATCATTAAATATGAATGTAAATATTTTTGATGAAGGAACAATGACCTACTTAAGATGGTTTATAGAAGAATGCTACTTAATATGTAGTAATCTTACAGTGCATCTTTATGAGCCAGAGTTAGCTAACTATTCGAATGATAAAAAATTTAATATCAAAAGAATAAATAAATTAAATAGCACTAATGTTGAATTTTTAAAAATATTGAATGCAATTTTTGAGGTGGATCACAAGCAACTAATATCTTCAGAGAAAATTAGACTACAAATCTTTTTTTCACAGCCTTTAATGCATAAGTTATCATGGAAGGCAAGAATAAGAAAAGCATTGGATTTTTTTAAAAAGCACTCTGAATGGGAATATATTGCTGTTGAGATTATGAAGCTTCAAGAATATTTCATTGAAATAATATATAAAAAACATAGAAATTTATATAGAAAAAAACATCCTAGAGAAGTTTGCGATAAGATAGGAACTCCTATGTTGAGCTTGAACTATCCATGGGAAGTTTATATAATGAATCATCCTAATATAAAGGTAACGCAGTATTCTCTGTTTTCTAGCGTTTTAACAGTGAGTTTTGTTTTAGGAGACTCTTATGATATTAGATGCTATTATTTATATCCTATAATAATTAAGATGTTAAAAAGATATGAAAGTATAAGTGGGATTGATAAAGAAGTAGTAGAATTTTTTGATAAACTAGTAAGGCAAGGTAAAGTAATTGCGGTCGATTCAATAGATGAGTTAGAAAGGATATGCCAATATGAAGTTTAATATAGGTCAAATTGAAGTTGGTCATGGTTGTAGACCTTTAGTGATTCCAGAAATAGGGATTAATCATAATGGTAGTTTAGTGGTTGCGAAAGAAATGGTGTACGCAGCATATAAAAGTGGTGCTCGTATTGTGAAACACCAAACGCATATAGTAGAAGATGAGATGAGCGGTGCAGCTAAGAGTGTAATTCCAGGAAATGCGGATATTTCTATATATGATATCATGGAAAAAGCAGCATTAAATGAATCTGATGAATACGAATTGATGAAGTATACAGAATCGCTAGGTATGGAATTTATCAGTACTCCTTTTTCACGAGCGGCAGCAGAGCGGTTAGAAAAATTTGGGGTAAAAGCTTATAAAATTGGATCAGGCGAAATGAATAATCTCCCTTTAATTCGACATATTGCACGATTTGGTAAGCCTATGATTGTGTCTACGGGGATGAATGATCTTGAAAGTATCCAACGGACCGTGGCGATTCTAGAAGAAGAAAAGGTACCTTTTGCATTACTACATACGACTAATTTATATCCAACCAAGCCTGAGTGGGTTCGTTTGGGAGCGATGCAGGAGATGATGCAAGCCTTTCCACATGTACCTATTGGATTATCGGACCATACCGTTAATAATAACGCTTGTATCGCAGCTATGGCATTAGGAGCAGTCATATTAGAACGTCATTTCACCGACTCTATGAATCGCAAAGGTCCAGATATTGTATGTTCTATGGATCCAAAGGCTTTACAAGAATTGCTGAGCGCAGCACAGGAAGTACCAGCTATGCTAGGTGGAAAGAAAGCCCCAATTCAAGAAGAACAAGTGACTATCGATTTTGCCTATGCAACAGTTGTTACCATTGCAGATATTAAAGCAGGTGATGTGTTTACCACTGATAATGTATGGGTAAAACGACCTGGAACGGGACAAATTTTAGCGAAAGACTTCGAACATATTTTAGGTAAAACTGCGAAGGTAGATATTTCAAGTGATACTCATCTTACTTGGGATATGATAGAGTAATACTATGAAACGAATTGTTTTTATTACGGGCACAAGAGCTGATTATGGTAAGTTAAAATCTTTAATGCTATCAGTAGAAGCAGCATCTGACTATGAATTACATATTTATGTGACTGGGATGCATCTGTTATCTGAATATGGTTCTACTTTTAAAGAGGTTGTAAAGGATGGGTATAACCATATTTATATTGCAAGAGAAAATATGCCAACCTATAATATGTCTGCGGATTTAGGTAAAGGTATCTCTAATTTCACCCAATACATAGGAGAAGTAAAACCGGATTGTATCGTTGTACATGGTGATCGTGGAGATGCCTTGATGGGTTCGATTGTGGGGGCATTTAATAATATACATGTCATTCATATAGAAGGAGGCGAGATCACGGGTACGATTGATGAATCTATACGCCATGCGATTACGAGATTTGCCCATGTGCATCTAGTAGCCAATGAACAAGCAAAAGAAGTACTTTTAGCTATGGGGGAAGATGAGGCGCGTATTAAAGTTATAGGATCTCCCGATATTGATATTATTAAACATAAAAAGTTAGGTTCCATTGATGATATAAAGGAAAAGCTGGGGATTTTATATGATTCTTATGCGATTTTATTATTTCATCCAGTTGTGACAGAAGTGAAGAACTTGCAAGCTCAGGTAAAAGAGATTATTCAGGCCTGTAAAATGAGTGGCAAACAGTATGTTGTGATTTACCCAAATAATGATACTGGTAGTCAAACTATTCTTGATGCCTATAAAGAATTAGACACTTGTACTGAATTCACTTTGTTTAAGTCGATAGGATTTGAGGATTTTTTAGTACTATTACAACATGCACAATTTATGCTTGGTAATTCTAGTGCGGGTGTACGTGAGGCTCCGTATTTTGGAGTACCAACCATCGATATTGGTAGCCGACAACATGGACGTTATTCTGCAGAGAATACAAGTATTGTTCACGTAGAGTGTCAACAAGATATTATTGTATCGGCAATAGAATCCTTACTGGATAGATACGAAGTTTCTCATAGTTGGGGTAAAGGTAATAGTTCAGAATTATTTATGGAACTTTTAAAACAACCAGCGTTTTGGAACACATCATTACAAAAACGTTTAAGTTATTAAGGAATAGTTTACTATGTATCAAGATAAAAGAATTCTAGCTATTATACCAGCAAGAGGGGGTAGTAAAGGTATTCCCCATAAAAATATTATTAATTTATGCGGGAAACCGTTGATAGCGTATACCATTGAATCAGCTAAGCAATCTACGTACATTGATACTGTTATAGTAAGTACGGATGATGTTGATATACAACGGATTGGCGAGGACTATGGGGCATCAGTTCCATTTCTTAGAGATGCTAAGATTGCCTCTGATGAAGCAACAACGATTTCTGTTGTTGTCGATGCTGTAGAACGATTAAAAGAAAAAGAGCAAATATTTGATGCTGTAGTATTATTACAGCCAACATCACCGTTACGGACTACTGAAGAAATTGATGTAGCAATTGATGTATTCTTTCAAAATGAGATGAAAGGAGTAGTTAGTGTGAATGTTGCTGAAGTTTCACCATTTTTATTGCGTACTATTAAGGGCTCACAATTACAACGTATTATTAGTGAAAATAGTACGATTCGAAGACAGGATATGCCAACCTATTATGAGGTAAATGGCGCAATTTATATTAATGCAATTTCAGATATTAAAGAGTCATTGAGCTTTAATGATAATCCTATTCCATATATTATGAGTTGTGAACGCTCCGTTGATATTGATACTTGGGATGATCTTGAAAAAGCAAAGTACTATTTGAATAATAAGCGAAGATAGAAAATAAATATCTGAATGAGGAATATGGTAACTATTATATGTTAGATAAATGAGTGTTTAGCTACTTTAATCTAATTTTTACAATTTATAGATGTACTCTATAACCTATTATTGAATACAAGGCGTAAACTTGATACAATAAAGAATGAATAAAAGACTATCACGAAAGGTGATAGTCTTTGTCATATGTGGATAAATAAGAGGAAGTTTATGAATACAGTTAGTGTGCTGATTTTAACAAGAAATGAAGAACAGAATATTAAGGATTGTATAAAAAGTTGTCAACCCTTTGCTGATGAAGTGATTGTTGTTGATGATGGTAGTGAAGATAATACAGTATCCATTGCAGAGGTATTAGGAGCAAAAGTAGTGAATCGTTCAATGAATGGTGATTGGGGAGCACAACAAACATTTGCTATAGAGCAAGCCAGCAGTCATTGGATATTCTTTATTGATGCAGATGAACGGTGTAGTCCAGAATTATGTAAAGAAATTAAATTAGCTATACAAGGAGAAGATTTAGCATATTGGATACAGCGTCATAATCGCTTTCATTATAATGTCGCTACTCATGGAGTACTACGGCCAGATTATGTATGTCGGTTGATGCCGAAAGAAGGTTCCTATGTAGAAGGGTATGTTCATCCTGCAATTATTACACCCTACGATAAGAAGCAATTAACAGCACCTATGTATCATTATACCTATGATAATTGGGATCAATATTTTAATAAATTAAACAAATATACAACCTTATCAGCAGAAAAATATAAAAAGGCTAATAAATCTGTCTCCTTTTTGAAAGATATTGTGTTTCGGCCATTCTGGGCATTTATTAAAATGTATCTTTTACAAGGTGGTATTTTAGATGGGAAAATGGGATGGGTCTTGTCTGTGAATCATTACTTTTACACCATGACAAAATATGTGAAGTTGTATTATTTATATAAATCCAATGGTAAGTTGTAATTAAGGTATTATAAGGTTACGGTAAGGAGTTCTCATGCGAGTTGCCATATTAGAAAGTATTATCATGCCAGCTGGTCATGAAGTAGAATTTGATAGAATCCTTGTGAACGAAATGAAACGGCAAGGACATAAACCTATGTTTTTTGTGCCCGAAAAATTTCCGTTTAAAGTTGATTATGGAGTTCCTGTTCATGAGTTACAAGGTGGCGAAGTTGTGACGTATGCAGGAGCAACTTGGTATCAAAAAATCTGGCGATCCTTACAACGTGAAAAACGACGTGTGGACTGGTTTAATAGTGCTTATGAATTAGCAAAACAAGGTGCTTGCGACGCCATACTTATTCCTACAGCGACATATCGCTATATTAAATCTTTGCTGAGAAGTGAATTAAAAAACTCGCCAGTTCCTGTACATATCATATTTCATGGCATTAATCCTAAGGAACACCCTAAGTTTGAAAAACAAGCTAGACGTATACAGACCTACAAGAATGTTCATCTGCATGTCATTACCTTGCGAAATGATTTTGCCAATAGTGGGTTAAGCAATGTTCAATTAGTAGCTCCACCTGTGTTTAAGCCAGTATTTGATACTACTGGATCTCTAAAAAGGAACGAGGGACCACTACGAATTGGCTTTTTTGGACAATTCCGTAAAGAAAAAAATCTAGAACCATTTATACAAGCCTTTATACATGCAAAGTTTTCAGTACCTGTTGAATTAGTAGTACAAGGTGCAACGGCCAAACCAGAAGATGCAGCTTTATTTACTTCACTTATAGAAAAGTACAAGTATATTCCAAATATTGTATTCCGTCATGAAAACTTGATTGGTAAAGATTGGGAAGATGCTTTATTATCGGTGGATGCTATTGTAATGCCGTATGCAGCTGAAAGATATAGATACCATTGGGGAGCGATGCTATTTACAGCCATTGGATATAACAAACCAGTACTAGTGTCTCCAGAGTTAAATCCAGAGGTATTAGAACAATTTCCTGTTGGATGTGTGATACAATCATTAGAAGAAACGGATATTATTTGTGCTATGCAAGAATTAGTAGACTTGTTAAGTACAAAAAAAGCAGAAACTAAAGTTGCCTTGGAAAAGGCTAATGAGGTATATAGTCATGAGGCGCTAATTCGAGGAATTTTGGAAGAAAAGCTAGAATAAAATAATTATAGCTACATATTATAAATAACTAGTAAAGATCTAGTAAATGAGGTAATGATAATAAACGGATGATTAATAAAAAGTGCCATGTTTTTACTCCTGCGCATATTGTAGATATTATGCTCGATGAAGTAGGATATATAGAAAACTTATATGGAAAAAGTTTTTTAGAGAATTCCTGTGGAACTGGACATATCCTGTGCAAGGCAGTTAAAAGATATATAAAAGATTGTAGAAAAAATAAAATTAATGATGCTCAAATTAAAATTGGATTAGAGAATGATTTTTTCGCAGTAGAATATGACGCGTTGAACTTTGAACAGTGTAAAAGAAATTTAGATTTAATTATAAAGCGCGAAGGACTTGAGAACGTAAATTGGAATATTGTAAATGAAGATTTTCTAGTACTACCTATAAAAAAAACATTTGATTATATTGTAGGGAATCCTCCCTATATATCATATACAGATATTAGTAAAGATATGAGAGCGGATATTAGAAAAAAATTCATGTCTTGTGAAAAAGGAAAGTTTGATTATTGCTATCCATTTATTGAATTAATCTTAAATTATTTAAGTAAAAATGGTAAAATGGCATATTTACTTCCTAATAATATATTTAAAACTGTATTTGGTAAATCCTTAAGAAATATACTATTAGATATGATAAAAAAATTTTTAGATTATAAAGATGAAAAAATATTTAAAGGTATTTTAACTTCATCAGCTGTTGTAATTTGTTATGAAAATAAAA
>NZ_RQVB01000015.1:0-16589 GCF_003992265.1 Veillonella sp. CHU594 | reverse complement strand
ATATTAAATGAAAATAGTAATGAAAGTAAAGATATAAAGGATTTTTCTAAGCTTATGGAGAATATAGAGGGAATCTATGGCAAAAAGTATCAGGATATAGAAAAACAGATAAAATATTTTAGATATTTTCATGTGGTTCGTGAAGAAAGTCAATATTTGTGGGAAACACTATTTTATTATGTCAGAAAGTGTGTTAAAAGAATTAACTTTATACTCTTGGGTGATGAAAACATAGAAATAGGAGTGGCTAATTTATTTCATGAAGAATTACTTAAAGCAATTAACAGAGGTAATTTAAATGAATCAGATAAGGAAAAAATAAATAGGAGAAACGAAAAATTTCCTTTAGCAGTGAAAGTATGGGAAGCTTCAAAGTTATTGATTTTTAAAACAAATGGTGATGTCTTAAAAGGAGTAAGCGGAAGCACTGGTATTGCAGTTGGAAAGGTGTGCCTAATAAATAGTCCCAAATAATTTTATAAAATGAAAAAAGGAGATATATTAGTTTGTCATCTTACAGATCCTGAGTGGACTCCATTATTTAAGCTGGCAAGTGCTGTTGTGGCAGATACAGGTTCTGCTTTAAGCCATGCTGCAATTGTTGCAAGAGAATATAATATACCGGCAGTTCTTGGAGTTGGCTTTGCAACTACAAAATTCAAAGATGGCGATATCATACAAGTAGATGGTAATACCGGCGAGGTCAAAGGTTGCTGATATGAAATCAAAAAGATTAAAAAGAATTGAGAAGGCAAAAGATTTTAAGTGAACCACTTTTACCTTTGATAGTAAAAATGTTTGTTCCAACAATTGCTGGTATACTAATTATGATTATTTATAATTTTACAGACACATTTTTGCTGGAATTTTAAGGTTCTTTTTCAAGTTTTGGGTACAGCAGTTAATCTATTCGGTTTCTTTCAGATAAGAACTGTATAAAAATGTGAATATAATGGAATGGTAAGAAACATAAGTGAGATACATGAGATATACCTAATTTTAGATATAACACAGGTAGCCCCACTTATGTTTCTTTTTTATGGGGAAAATTTACACAATATAATGAAGTGGTTATTAACAAGCTATGAAGCGACAGATGCAGGTGTATCAGGATTACTGTAGATATTAGGTAAAATCATGAGTAATCTAGCTCTAAATCGACCGAAATGACGGACACCATAGCTATTCCGTTTTAGTACCTTGGTCTTGTTGTTACAGCCCTCTGTAAATCCATTAGAGTATGGCAATAGGAAGGCGTTAAATGCTTCGTCATACCAACTACTAAACGATCGTAGAAGGTTATTAAATTCGCTAAGATTTGCAACTCTTACAAGAGACAGGAAGTTAGATAATGTACTCTCAATAGCTGTTCGTACTAAGTGGAATCGATCGGCAATAATAGTAACATTGGAAAATAGCTTTCTCATCTTGGATCGGAAAAACTCCGACATGTCCATGACTAGATAACGCACCTTGGAACGTTCTTGAAAGCTAAATTTGGTAAAATGACTAAATAAAGCTATCTCACTTCTTTCAGGTAAGATATCTAGTACTCGTCTACCTTTTGGATTTGTGACGATGATATGGAATTTATGTCCGCCAGCATTTCCTCTAAACTCATCAATGGCAAGAGTTGTTGGTAAATGAGGTGGGATTCCGAAGTTAACTGTCTTAGTTGACGTGCGAATGACAGTGGTAACCGATACATTGACCTCATTGGCAATATCCGTATAACGATGAGTTCCTTGTAACTTGTGCATCATCGTAGCGATGACAGCTTTACTCATCTGTAAATACCTTCTGATGAAGGAGTTCTTTTCGTTGAAAGTTTATCACAAGAGTTGCATCGGAATCTGCGTTGATTGTGCTTGCCAATCTTCTGACACTTACTAAATGATGGACTTACCTCTGTACCTAAATTAATTATTGTAAAGTAAACTGAATGATATACCTATT
Organism: Veillonella sp. CHU594; assembly: GCF_003992265.1. Taxonomy (NCBI): domain Bacteria; kingdom Bacillati; phylum Bacillota; class Negativicutes; order Veillonellales; family Veillonellaceae; genus Veillonella; species Veillonella sp. CHU594. The sequence continues at coordinate 14,633 of NZ_RQVB01000015.1, read as the reverse complement.
TTTATGCATAAAAAATATACCTTGGGGGGATGGCGGGTGCTGTCCCCCAAGGTATATATTATAGAACCCAATTTTCCTATGAATGTTATGTAAATAAGGACGGTTAATTTGATTTACATTCAATGATTAAGGAGATAGTTTGGATCATTCCTCTCCTTGTTGGACATAGATAGTACTAGTGGTGTAATCGTAATGGCTGTCGCGATAGCGTGGGTTGTCTACGGCAAGTCTCCACAGTCGACTTGCTAGTTGATCTTGTTCACATAGTACCTTGGTAATCCCCGTTGCTTGCTGACAGAAAGGAGCCCATTTTTGCACGACTGGTATGGATGCTCGTTTCTCTTTCAGATAGTGGCGACCTCGGTCGTTGAAAGCGAGCAGTCGTCCATAGGTAGGTCCTTGTTGGTGGCACTTTTGGAATATCTCTTTGGTGCGACGGAATAGGCTGTAGGTAGCGATGCGATCGAGACGAGCATAGGTGTAGCGTTTTGATTTTAAACTTTCACGGGCTTGCTCCCAAGAGGCGAGGGCACTCGCAGTGAGCCATGCCTCCTCTAAACCGTCGCTCATATCCTGTAGAGTTTGCAAATCTTCTTTGCTTGATACACGGCTAGCGAAATGAATCATGTCATAATAGCGCTCTAAGTTAGTGTAATAGTTGGATTCTACAATATCCATAGCGAGAGGTGCTACCATAGGGGGCAAGTAGTGATGCCACTTGAAAGTGTCTTCTTCTAAAGAAGAGGTATCGATATCTAATTTATCTAATGAGATGGATGAATCAATTCCTAATGAGGCATAAGGTGGGTAAGCAGTATCCAATACTTGCTGCTTGTCCTGAGAACGAAATAGACTAGAAGAGGTTTGCTTAGAGGAATAAATAGCGTTTCGTAAGGCTGTACCAGATGGAAACGAATCATCTAAGGTTGGATTGTGATGGGAACTAGTCCGTTTCACGGGAATGATGTCTAACCCGATATGATAGCGATGTAAGGCGCGTATGTATTCAATACCTAGGATAGTATTAGGGTCAGAGTCCAATATAGACATATGGTTTGAGGTTTCTAATGAATTGTTCTCGGATGTGTTTTTGCCTGAGGCATCATTGGTATTCATTGAGGTACTTACTGAATAATACTGCTGGATTGCTTTGCGTAAGGCGGTACCATAGGAGTACCCTTGCCCTAAAAGAGTACGCAACGATTTTTGCGTGCTAGGATGATCGAGAGCTTTGGCGATGGATACAAGTTCCTCTACTTGTATATGGTTGGCACCAAATGAGATAGCGTCACACCCTAGGGCATGTAATAATCTGACACCACCGGATGCAAAATATTCTGCAGAACTAACGGCGAACATAGAAGGTAGTTCAAAGACGATATCAGCACCGCTCATAACAGCCCATTGAGCACGGTGAAATTTAGAAAATATGGCAGGTGTCCCCCGTTGCACAAAGTCGCCACTCATCACAACGAGCAAAGTTGCTTCTGGATACTTTTGTCGTAAACCTTCTAGTTGGTGTGCATGTCCTTTATGAAAGGGATTATATTCTGCAATAATTCCGATGGTATTCATGGTTTAGTACCTCCTCTTATGTATAGTATAACAGACTATCTATTTGATTGATATGCGCAATAGTTATATGCGATAGAAGTGCTATGCATGGAAGAAGTCATAAAAAAGGGTAGAAAAAAACGTGAATTTAATGTTATAATTGGGTGTAGAAAATGTGTCTATTAGAGGTAATTATATGAAACAATATATCATAGCCCTTGGTTTAGGGATGGTGTTGTTCTTGGGTGGCTGTGGTAGTCAACAAGCCATCGATACCTATAGTTTTGGTCAGAAAGTCATCAATGTAGGTCAATCTGAAGTGATTGTGGATTCCCCTTTTGACTTCGGTCAGTTGGATAGAATTACAGCTAATGAAAAGGGACAACCTTTAACCATCTATGCAGGACTAGATAAAAATTATGGTGTCTATGTGAGTGCTACACAGGCTTCTACAGGAGCACCATTGCCAACACTAGAAGAGGGCGCAAAATTAGGACAACAAGCTTTGGTGAAAGAATTAGGCCAAACGGGTGCTAATATACCATGGGACCAAGAGCAAGTGCAGGTGGACGGCGTACAGGCTGTGAAATCTACGATGCTAGCAGGTGCTAATGGACAAAAAATTAGGTTTACTCAGTATACTTTCATTAATAAAGGTGTACTGTGGAATATACGCTATTCATACAGTGATAGTTCCCAACAAGGAGAAGAAATCAATCAACGTGTGAATGGGCACATTCAAGTTACTAAGAAAGAGGGATAAGACATGAACGTTTTAGTTGTAAACTGCGGTAGCTCCTCCTTGAAGTATCAATTAATTGATATGGAGCATGAAGTTGTATTGGCGAAAGGTCAATTTGAAAAAATCGGTTCCGATGATGCTATTTTCACTCATCGCCGTCCAGATGCTGACAAATTAGAACGCATCGAACCAGTAGCTGACCACAAAGTGGCGTTACAAGTCTTATTGGATATTTTAGTTGATCCAGAACATGGCGTGATTGGTTCCATGGATGAAATCGACGCTGTAGGTCATCGTGTAGTACATGGTGCTGAAAAATTTGCTGATTCCGTATTAATTACACCAGCAGTGATGGAAGCTTTGGAAGAATGCGCAAAAATCGCTCCACTTCACAATCCTCCAAATATCCAAGGTATCGAAGCATGCCAAAAAATTATGCCAAATGTACCACAAGTTGGTGTATTTGATACAGCATTCCATCAAACAATGCCAGCTGAGGCATTCTTATATGGTCTTCCATACGAAGCATACACTGATTTAGGTGTTCGCCGTTATGGTTTCCATGGTACTTCCCACAAATATGTGGCACAACGTGTAGCTGAATTGATGGGTAAACACATGTCCGATCTTCGTATCGTATCCTGTCACTTAGGTAATGGTTCTTCTGTTACTGCAATCAAAGGTGGTCGTTCCATCGATACTTCCATGGGTTTCACTCCATTGTCCGGTTTAATCATGGGTACTCGTTGTGGTGATATTGACCCAGCTATCGTACCTTACTTGATGGAAAAATGGGATATGACATACCATGAAATCGATGCTATCATGAATAAAAAATCTGGTGTATTTGGTATTTCTGGCGTTTCCAATGACTTCCGCGTTATCGAAGAAGCTGCTGAAGAAGGCAATAAACGTGCTCAATTAGCATTGGATATGTTCCATTACAAAGTACGTGCTACAATCGGTGCTTACGTGGCTGTTATGGGTGGCGTTGATGCTATCGTATTCACAGCTGGTATCGGTGAAAATGGTATTGGCAACCGTGACGCCATCTGCAATGGTTTAGAATACTTAGGTACTCGTATTGACCCTGAACGCAACAATGTTCGTGGTAAAGAAGCGGAAATCAGTGCAGAAGGTTCCAAAGTTAAAATCTTTGCAATCCCTACAAATGAAGAAATCATGATCGCTCGTGATACAAAACGTATTACAGCTCCATTAGTGATGAAAAACTGGTAATCTTTGATTACTTGTGAAAGAGTCTCCTCTATGAGGGGGCTCTTTTTTGTTGACAAATGCTTTCATCGGTTGTTATTCTAACAGTAGGATGATGATACTGTTGATGAAAGGATGAGATCATGTCTATACAATATCAAGAACAATCGAAACGATCCAAAGCTGGCATTGCATTAGTTACTGTATTTATTGTGATAGCATTGGGAGCGTTGGCATATAGTGTATGGCGCTATGTGGAGTTAGGTAGTATAGCCTTAGCGGAAATATTAATAGAAGGAATGATTTTATTTGTCCTTGTATCGCAGGCAGTGGGGACCTATACATTTAGGTTGACCGAATCGGATCTCATCATTGATGAGGTAGGCTTGTTAGGAAAGAAACGAATGGTCATCCCGTATGCAATGATCAACGGGGTCTACCAATTTAAACAATCCATGATGCCCCCATTGAAATTCCGCTATAAATATCGTAAATTATCGTCCACTGATGATCGCCCTGTATGGGCCTTAGCTTACTCAGTGGTAGAAGGGAAAAAGTTAAAACATGGCCGTGTGTTATTAAAAGCAGAACAAGAGTTGTTTGATGTTTTAGCGCAGCATGTACCGAATTTGATACAGGTGAAAGAAGACCAAGTTGTCTTTCATGCGTATCTAAGAGAAGATGCTTTCAAACATGGAGAAGATTTTACGATCTATGCAGCCAATGTATATGGGCAAAGTCAAGCGAGTGCAGAGGATGTGAAAGAATAAGCTTTTCTTAGTATAGGTTAGAAAGGGAGTTTACCCTAAGCTGATTGTTATCATTAGACCTCGGCTGAGGTGGAATCTGTGAGAGAACTTGGATAAAGTTTGAACAAAATAAAAGGATTTTTCTAATCTATAGCGAATTATAGTATAAAGAAAGATATATAAGTGCCCACGATGGGTACATAGTGATGCGTCACACTCTTTGGAGTGTGGCGTGTTGTCGTTTATAGGGCTAAAGGATGTACTTTCAAATGTTGGAGGAATTATGTTGGATTTACAATCATATCAAATGCCACGAGAAAAATTCATTGCCTTAGGAGCTGAAGCGTTAGAATTGGAAGAATTATTAGCCATTTTATTGCGTACAGGATGCAAAGGTTCCACCGTCTTAGAAGTGGCTCATGAAGTGGTGAAACGCATGGAAGGATTGGTAGGAGGCTTGAACAATGTTACGATAGATGCTTTGCGAGAAATTGATGGCATTGGGCAAGATAAGGCGGTGACTATTTGTGCGGCTATCGAACTGGGCAGGCGTCTAGGACAGATGAAAGTGAAACGAGATTGGGAAGATTTTAGCACTCCGGAGGCGGCGGCTAATTACATGATGGAACGTCTTCGTCATAAAACAGAAGAACACTTTTATGTCTTATTACTGACGGTAAAAAATAAATTGATTAAGTCTGTTCTGATTTCTAAAGGAGGATTGACTAGTAGTACGGCGGAGCAACGAGCAGTATTCCGTCAAGCTATCGATGCCAATGCGGCGGCTATTATTTTGATGCATAACCATCCATCAGGGGATCCTACCGAGAGTAGTGATGATGTACGGGTGACAAAAATATTTGCTAGAGCTGGGGAAGTGATGGGTATCCCTGTGTTAGATCATATTATTATTGGTGATGGCATCTATGTAAGCTTATTAGAAAAAGGGATACTATAGGTGCAGATGTTCTATAAATTTGCTATAATTAAATGATTGGAACAATGAAAAGAAATCAGAGGTTATAGCGTGCGAATTATTGGAATAGATCCAGGCTATGCGATTTGTGGATATGGTATCATCGATGTCATAGGAAGCTCTTTAAAACCTGTTACCTATGGAGTGATAACCACAGAGGCAAAAACGCCAGAAGCAAGCCGGTTAGAAATTATATTTAATGAACTAAGCGATATTTTAGAAGAATTTCGCCCTCAAAAGTTTGGTATAGAAAAATTGTACTTTGCCCGCAATGTAACGACGGGTATCGGCGTAGCACAAGCGAGAGGTGTTACGTTATTGGCGGCGAGTCAACAAGACTTACCAATTTACGAATATACACCATTGCAGGTGAAACAATCTGTGGTGGGCTATGGAAAGGCTACAAAAGAGCAGGTCACGTATATGACGATGAACTTATTGGGGATTCGTGAAAAAATTAAGCCTGATGATGCGGCTGATGCCTTAGCGATTGCTATCTGTACAGCCCATAGTTCCCATACAGATACATTGAAGCAAATTTTACAATTGTGAGGAGTTTATGATTGCATATATAAAAGGGGTTGTCACCCATCGATTGCTAGATTTGGTGTACGTGAATGTCCATGATGTGGGCTATCGTGTGTACGTACCTAGTTCAGTGCAAAGTCAGTTGCAAGTAGGTGAAGAAACTTGTTTATTCACGTATACTAATGTTCGTGAAGATGCTATTCAATTATATGGCTTTTTGACGATGGAAGATTATGAGTTGTTTTTACTGCTCATCTCCGTATCCGGAGTGGGACCTAAATTGGGTCTTGGCATTTTATCGGCCATAAGTCCAGAACATTTTGTAGGACTCATCATTAGTGGTGATACAAAAGGTCTTCAGAAATTGCCGGGTATTGGTAAAAAATCAGCAGAGCGATTGGTGCTAGAGTTAAAAGATAAAATTGAAAGCCTCGGTATTACAGGAACTTTCACACCAACGGGAAAACTTTCACCAGTAGAACAAGTGCCTGTAGGTACTACCGAAGAAGTGCTAGAAGCACTTATGGCATTAGGATACAGCGCACAAGAAGTGCAGCCAGTAATCCAAGAAGTTTACGATGGCACACAAGAAGTACCAGTCTTATTAAAACAAGTATTAGCGGCATTGGGTAAAGGGCGATAAGAATGGATCAAGAAAATCGAATTGTAACCATGCAAGAACGGGAGGAAGACAATTGGCAATTTAGTCTTCGTCCTCGCTATTTAAAAGAATATATTGGACAAACACAGGCAAAGGAGAATCTTCATATTTTTATTGAAGCGGCCAAGCTACGAGGAGATACCTTGGACCATGTTTTACTCTATGGACCTCCAGGGTTAGGGAAAACCACCTTGGCAGGAATAGTAGCCAATGAATTGGGCGTAAACTTCCGAGTTACCTCTGGACCAGCCATAGAACGAGCTGGCGATTTGGCAGCTTTATTGAGTAATTTGCAGCCGGGAGATGTACTGTTTATCGATGAAATCCATCGTTTATCTCGCTCTGTAGAAGAAGTGCTATATTCTGCTATGGAAGATTATGCTTTAGATATCATTATTGGTAAAGGTCCGAGTGCTAGATCGGTGCGCATTGAATTGCCTAAATTCACGCTGATTGGTGCCACAACACGAGCAGGATCTTTGGCGGCACCGCTACGTGATCGCTTTGGTGTGATTAGCCGTTTAGAATATTACAAGCAAAATGAGCTAGAGTTTATTGTGAGCCGTTCTGCTGATATTTTAGATATTCATATGGATCCAGAAGGAGCTAGTGAAATCGCTCGTCGTTCTAGAGGAACCCCTCGTATCGCGAATCGCTTGTTGAAACGTGTCCGTGATGTAGCACAAGTATTGGGTGATGGTGTGATTACAAAAGAAATTGCAGATCAGGCCTTACAGCGATTAGATATTGATAAGCTAGGTCTAGATCGTATAGATAGACGCATTTTAAGCACTATCATTGAAAAATTCGATGGTGGGCCTGTAGGGGTGGATACGATTGCAGCCTCTGTGAGTGAGGAACGTGAAAGTGTTGAAGATGTGTATGAACCATATTTGATGCAACTTGGTTTGTTGGCGCGCACAAATCGTGGGCGTATTGTCACTCCTGCTGCCTATGACCACTTGGGAATCCCTAGAAAGGTGGATGCATGAGAAAGGTAGGATATCGCTATGTGGCGATAGCGGTTATAACAGCTGTATTAGGAAGTGCACCTTTTGTAGGCGCAGCAGCATCGCAAAAGGAAGTGCCGAAACGTACAACAGTGAAAGCCACTTTTGTAAAACCGAATGAAAGAAAAGATTCGGCAGCATCAAAACGGGTAGTTGTTAAGCCTGCTACTAAAGTGACGAAAGCGACGAAAACAACACCTCAAGAGACAATCAGAGTGCAAGAAAATACTGACAAACAAGCAAGAGTATCTAATGTTGTACAAGAGGTCAAGAAAGGTTCTAGTGGAGAGCCTGTGATACGAGTGTTGCTTGGGCATAGATCACAATCTTTTTCTATTAGTAGTGCTATGCCTATGGTTGTTCTAGATAGCCGTGGACATCAAGTGCAAACTATCAAAGAAAATCAGACTGTGACAGTTTCGAGTGAAGGCGGTTCAGTACATATAAATGGACATAGTATTGATAAGTCAATTACTATTCAAAACACACAAGGTAGATATGGATCTGAATTGCAAACATTAGGAAAAACCTATCGAGGCGCTGTGACAGTACATGCTAATACATCAGGATCCATGAGTGTTATTAATGTACTGGGGTTAGAACAATATGTACAAGGTGTAGTACCAGAAGAAGTGGTACCTAGTTGGCCTACGCCGGCCTTAGAAGCACAAGCAGTGGCAGCTAGGACCTATGCCTTGCACTCCATGAAGAGCAAACAAAATAGTATGTATGATATTGGAACTACTACAGCTGACCAAGTATATGGAGGGAAAAGTAGTGAGTTTGTAAGCACAAATACAGCGGTAAAGCGTACACATGGCATGGTTCTCACTTATCAGGGCCAACCGATTAATGCTCTTTTTCATTCCGATGGAGGTGGCTATACAGAGGATAGCGTGAACCTATGGGGTAATGATTTGCCCTACTTAAAAGGGGTGCAAGATTACTCGAATCATGAGGGTACAACCGTATGGAATGTCATTACCAGCCGTCAAAGTATAGAACAAAAATTAGCAGCAGCTAGCAAATCGGTAGGGTACTTACAGAAAATTGAATTATCTCCATTGGCAGATCGACCTATGAAAGTACAAGATCGAGGGGTTTCAGGACGTGTAAAAACAATGAAATTTGTAGGTGAAAAGGGCTCTATATCGCTTACAGGAGAACAGGTGCAAGGGATATTTGGCTTAAAGTCCACCTTATTTGATTTTTATGTAGGACAAACACCGCCGAGTCGGATTCAGGGGTCTTCTGTAAAAGCTAACCATACGTTTAGTAAAGCGAATCAGACTGTGACAATTCATGGATATGGTTGGGGACATGGTTTGGGACTTTCACAGTGGGGAGCGGCGGAAATGGCTAGCCGAAAAGAGGCAAGTCAGCCTGATTATTATAAAGTGATTTTACAACATTATTACCAAGGTACGGCACTTACGAAACTGTACAATTAATGAGGAATAGTATGAAAGTATCTGATTTTAATTATGATTTACCTGAGGAACTCATTGCACAACATCCGGTAGAACCACGGGATACGTCGCGATTGATGACCTTAGACAAGGTAAGTGGAGAGATATGCCATAAAGCATCCTTTCACTCCATACTAGATGAACTATCTGAAGGGGATGTGTTAATCTTTAATAACACTAAGGTTATCCCTGCTCGTTTGTATGGAGAACGTAAAGGGACAGGTGGTAAGGTAGAAGTACTACTGTTAACGCCCAAAGGAGAACATCTTTGGGAGTGTCTGGTAAAGCCAGGGAAAAAATGTCTAAAAGGACAACTCTTATCCTTTGGTCCTAATCTAGAGGCTGAGGTTATAGACCATACAGATTTTGGCGGTCGACTGATTCAATTTAAGCCGAACGGTAATTTTGATGAGATTATTAATGATATTGGTGAAATGCCATTGCCTCCGTATATCCATGAAAAACTAGAAGACAAAGATAGATACCAAACGGTATATGCCAAAGAAAAAGGATCCGCAGCAGCCCCCACAGCAGGCTTACATTTTACACCGGAATTATTGAATGAAATTCAGCGCAAAGGGGTACAAGTTGGATTTGTTACATTGCATGTAGGGTTAGGTACATTCCGCCCTGTGTCGGCAGAATCCATTGAAGACCATGATATGCATAAAGAGTTTTATCACGTGTCAGAAGAAACTGCGGAGCTGGTGAATCGTGCCAAAGCGGAAGGACGAAAAGTGATTGCCGTAGGAACTACATCGGTGCGTACATTAGAATCAGCAGCGACCGAGGTAGGTCATGTAAGGAGTGGGTCTGATTGGACTCAAATCTTTATTTATCCTGGCTATGAGTACAAGATGGTAGATGCGTTGATCACTAACTTTCATCTGCCACAGTCTACCTTACTCATGCTTATTAGTGCCTTAGCTGGTAGAGAGCATTGTCTAGAGGCCTATGAAGAGGCGGTACGTGAAAAATATAGATTTTTTAGCTTTGGTGATGCAATGTTCATTCGATAAGTTGAAAGTTGTGTTATAATACAGAAGTAATAAAGGAGTGTGTATATGGCGATTAGATATGAATTGCAAAAACAATGTCCCCACACAGGTGCACGGGCAGGGTTATTGCATACTCCTCATGGAACCTATGAAACACCGATGTTTATGCCCGTAGGGACACAGGCAACGGTAAAAACATTGGCCCCAGAGGAGCTGAAAGCGATGGGCTCTCAAGTTATCTTGAGTAATACCTATCATTTATTCTTGCGTCCAGGCGCTGACCTAGTGGAAGAAGCGGGCGGATTGCATAAGTTCATGAACTGGGACCAAGCCATCTTAACTGATAGTGGCGGGTTCCAAGTGTTCAGTTTAGGAAAGCTGCGCAAGATTACTGAAGAAGGAGTTAATTTTAGATCCCATTTAGATGGGTCGAAAAAATTTCTCTCTCCTGAAGTGGCCACTAAGGTACAAGAACAATTAGGTTCTGATATTATGATGGCATTCGATGAGTGTATTCCATACCCTGCGGATCATCGATATGCTGATGCATCAACAGCACGGACCACACGTTGGGCAGAACGTTGCCAAGAAGTACGTCGTTCTAAGAATCAAGGCATGTTTGGTATCGTTCAAGGTGGTATGTATAAAGACCTTCGTGAAAGAAGTGCTAAAGAGTTAGTGGATATGGACTTTGAAGGCTATAGCATTGGTGGCCTTTCGGTAGGGGAACCACATGATTTGATGTATGAAGTACTAGAATATACAACACCATTGTTGCCTACCAATAAAGCTCGTTATTTGATGGGTGTTGGTACTGCTGACTGCTTAGTGGAAGGGGTAGCTCGTGGAGTAGATATGTTTGACTGTGTATATCCAACACGAGTAGCGCGGAATGGTATGGCCATGACATGGAAAGGGCGATTGAATTTACGCAATGCTTCTTTCATGCGTGACTGGGGTCCGATTGAAGAAGGTTGTGGCTGTTATGCGTGCCAAAACTATTCAAGAGCTTATATTCGACATCTATATAAGGCAGAAGAAATTTTGGCTTTCCGATTGGTGTCGTATCATAATTTATATTTCTTACTAGAATTTATGCGTCAAATGCGTAAAGCTATCCTAGAGGATCGCTTTGTAGCATTCCGCGAAGAGTTCTGGCAGTATTTTACTAAATAGGAGGACTTATGGATTTCTTAGAATTTTTCCAAGGACAAACAGGGCAAGCGATTTTACCATTGTTGATTATGGTCGTGATTTTCTACTTCTTGTTATATCGTCCGCAAAAGAAACAACAAAAACAACGTCAAGTGTTATTGAACAGCCTTAAAAAAGGTCAAAAAGTATTGACTGTTGGTGGTATTTATGGTGAAATTGTTTCCTTAACAGAAGATACATTAGTGTTACAAGTGTCTGAAAAAGTGGAAATGAAATTTGCTCGTACAGCCATAGCTCAAGTTCTTGGAAAGGAACAGAAGTAATGGATAAAACGGCATTGCGTAAGAAGTTTTTAGAACGTCGTCGCAATGTACAAGTCCAAGAGGTTGCAATTTGGTCTCAACAATTGGATGATCGACTTTGGTCTATTCCTACAATATCTGATGCAGAGCATATTATGGCGTACTTGGCTATGCCTAAAGAAGCCAATGTAGATATGTTTATTACAGAAGCATTGCAACAGGGTAAGTATGTATATGTGCCTGTGTGTGTGACGAAGACAGATATGGTAGGAGTTCGCATACAGAGTTTAGAGGACCTTGATAGGGGAGCTTTGGGAATACGGATTCCTAAAGAACCGTATGTAGTTGTAGAACCTCAAACATTGGATTGTATTCTCGTTCCTGGTTTAGCCTTTGATCGTAGAGGTGGCCGCATGGGAATGGGAGCTGGATATTATGACCGATACTTACAACAGATTGCTGTAGAGAACCGAATCGGTATAGCCTGGGATAATCAAATTTCAGAAGAAATGTTACCCATGGCACCTCATGATGAGTGGATGCATACCATTGTGACCCCATCAGAGAGTATCCATTGTTATAAAGAACAGGAGGGAATCCATTGAACACAAAAGCAGCTTTACGCTTTTTCGGCGTAGTAGCAGTGATTTTAGGCCTATTTATTTGGCTCATTGGACCACTTGCTAACTCCATTAAACAAGGGTTGGATTTACAAGGTGGTACTCACATTGTATTAGAAGCGCAAGATTCTGGCCCTAACGTGGTTACAGATGATGCAGTAGAACGGGTTATTCAAATCTTAGGACGTCGTATTAATGAAATGGGTTTAACTGAGCCTATCATTCAACGAGAAGGTAAAAAACGTATCATTATCGAATTACCTGGTGAAAAAGATCCGCAAAAAGCCATCGAAACAGTTGGTAAAACGGCGGTTCTTGAGTTCCGTGATGAAAATGGAAAAGTCCATTTAGATGGTAATGACTTAAAAGATGCAAAAGAACAATTAGAAGGTAAACAAGCATCCGTTAATATCCAATTAACAGATGAAGGGGCGAAAAAATTCGGCGCCTTAACAACAGCTAATATTGGTCGTCACATCGGTATTTATTTGGATGGTGAGCAATTGACAAATCCAGTGGTCAACGAACCAATTACTGGTGGTAGTGCTCGTATTACTGGTAGCCGTGACTTGGAAGAAGCGAAAAGCTTAGCTATTTTACTACGTTCTGGTGCATTGCCTGTAAAAGTAGAAGTTATGGAAGTGCGTACCGTTGGTCCTACCTTGGGTCAAGACTCTAAAGATAAATCTGTCGTAGCTTTTGGTGTTGGTATTGCCTTAATCATTGTATTTATGCTTGTTTTATACAGATTGTCTGGATTCGTAGCAACTATCGCTTTATTGGTGTTTGTGTTAATTTTGGTAGCAATCTTAGGGCCGCATGCTTTGAATGCGACCATGACCTTGCCGGGTGTAGCTGGTATTATCCTCAGTATGGGGGTTGCCGTGGATGCGAATATCCTAATCTTTGAACGGTTCAAAGAAGAAGTGGTGGAAGGTAAAACGTTACGCATGTCCATGGAATCTGGTTTCCGTCGTGCTTTTGATACGATCTTTGATGCGAATACATCCGTTATGATTACAGCAGTGATCCTCATTGTTCTTGGTAGTGGCCCTGTAAAAGGTTTCGCCATCAACTTAGCATTAGGGGTTATAGTATCTATGTTTACAGCTGTATCCATGAGCCGTACCTTAATGCATATGCTTATTGCAGCACAAATTACGAATCGTCCATTCTGGTATGGTTCTAACGTATCTCCATCTGTTACAATTGAAGCATTTAAGAAAGGAGATAAGAAATAATGACATTTGATGTAATAAAACGTCATCGTTGGTGGTTTAGTATCTCCTCCATTGCGGTTATTCTAAGTATTATTTCCATGTTTATGTATGGATTTAACTTTGGTATCGATTTTACAGGCGGTACAATTGTAGAAGTGGAATTTAGCAAACCAGTACAGGTGTCTGCTGTACGGGAAAATTTGAAAGCCTTTGAATTAGAAAATGCAGTTATCCAATTATCTGGTGCAGATGCTACTGAATCAGAAGGTAAAACGGTAATGATTCGTACTCGTAACCTTGAGGCTAGTGAAAGTCAAGCTGTGGTAGCAGCATTGAATAAAAATCTAGCGGAAGGAACAGTAAAACGTATTGAATCAGTAGGCGCTGTTATTGGATCCGAAGTAACAGAACATGCATTGACGAATTTATTAATTGCTTTCGTAGCGTTAGCTTTGTATATTACATATCGTTTTGAGTATCGTGTGGCCTTGTCATGTTTGGCAGCTATCTTCCATGACCTTATCATGGTATTGGGGATATTCTCTTTCTTCCATTTAGAAATTGATTCCTCCTTTTTGGCGGCGATTTTGACAGTTATCGGTTACTCTATGAACGAATCTGTCGTAATCTTTGACCGTATTCGTGAAAATACACATACCCATAAGCGTACAGATACATTTGCAGATCTTGCGAATGCAAGTATCCATCAAAGTATCCATCGTTCCTGCTATACATTATCCACAGTATTGTTCGCATGTTGTTCCTTGTACTTCTTTGGCGGGGACACAACAAAGAACTTTGCTCTATGTATGATCGTAGGTTTCGTCAGTGGTGCGTACTCATCCATTTGCGTAGCTACATCTTTGTGGGCAATTTGGAAATCCAATAATAAAAAAGATGCACGAAATCGTCTCTAATAAAGCTATTCTGTTTTGCTAGAATGCTTGATTGGTGAAAGGGAAACGAGCAACATATTCCTTCTCAAGCTATACAGTGGTTATGCTTGTTCAGGAACATGTTGCTCGTTTCTGCATTTCGGCATTTAGGTAATAAGGATATAGCAAAACGTTCTACGCAAAGATGGCGTTCCTTGGTGGTGTCATTGGAAACAAGTAACATATTCCTTCCCGAACTGATACAGTGGTTAGGTTTGCTCTGGAGCATGTTGCTCGTTTCTGCGTTTCGACATTTAGGTAATAAGGATATAGCAAAACGTTCTACGCAAAGATGGCGTTCCTTGGTGGTGTCATTAGAAACGAGCAATATATTTTTTCTCAAGCTATACGGTGGTTATGCTTGTTTAAAAAATATTGGGAAAGGGGTTGCAAAATGTTTAAAAATATCATATAATACATTCAGTGCTTGAGACACAAGCACTTTTAATTTTCTTACAGCTTAGTAACTAAGAAAATTAAAAAGATTAAAAATAACTGT
>NZ_RQVB01000014.1:0-24650 GCF_003992265.1 Veillonella sp. CHU594 | reverse complement strand
AACACAGTAGTTAAGCTCGTAAACGCCGAAAGTACTTGGCTGGAAACGGCCTGGGAGGATAGGAAGTTGCTGATTAAACTTAGCGGGGGCTAGCATCTGCTAGCCCAGCTAAAAACTTGGTTCTGCTACAAGAATCACTTGACAAAGTATCAACTTTACGTTATACTGAGTAAGTCGTAAAGATAGGGGTATAGCTCAATTGGTAGAGTAGCGGTCTCCAAAACCGTTGGTTGTGGGTTCAAGTCCTACTGCCCCTGCCAACTAAATTACATATGACTCAGTAGCTCAGCTGGATAGAGTGTTTGACTACGAATCAAAAGGTCGGGGGTTCGAATCCCTCCTGGGTCACCATCTTATGCGGGAGTGGCGGAATTGGCAGACGCACCAGACTTAGGATCTGGCGCCATTGGCGTGGGGGTTCAAGTCCCTTCTCCCGCACCAATTTTAAAGATAAGCGAATAGTTATATTCGCTTTTTTTGTATATCTAGTGTAAGAATATAAATTTAAGTGTTGATACAAGGAGGTTGCTATGAAAGTTACAGACTTAAGCTTTTTAGCATCTGCGGTTTCTGGTTTACGTGAAACTCGTTGGAACAAAGAAATATTCAAAGCCTTTTTCTTCGGTCTTACTGTAGGTGCATATTTAATTTATGCAGCCCTTCATTATATTGAAGAGTCCACGAATACGGCGATTAAAGAAAACCTAGAATAATCACAGGGGCTATAGATAACTATAGCTCTTTTTCATATAAGAAAGGAAATACTATATGTCGATGACATATAAGCCTATATTAGATATAAAAGGGACTATGAAGGATATTGTAGACTCTTTTTATAAAAAAGGCGCTACCCAAATCTATGGGTTAGGAGGATCACAGAAATCTTTTCTGTATAGTCAAGCTACATTAGAAGGTGAGCAAAGACCAACCCTTATTGTGACCCATGATAAAACCCATAAAGAGTTATGGGAAAGGGATATACAATGTCTATTACCAGATGCTAAAGTATTATCTTATCCTATTGTGGATCGATCTCTTTCACAATGGACGGCAAAAAGTTTAGATACACAGGCAAAACGGATGGAGACCTTAGGGAATCTAGCTTTGGGTAAACCAGTGATTGTATTAGCTACCATAGAAGAAGCTAGTCAATTTGTAGGCGAACCTTGTACCGTGTTAGATCATATGTTAACGCTTCAGGTAGAGCAAGACATAGATCAGCAAATCCTGTTAGAAAAATTAGTGCAAATTGGATATGAACGAGTGGACCAGGTGGAATATCGTGGTCATTTTAGCGTGCGTGGAGATATTTTAGATGTATTTCCTATCCAAAGTGAATTTCCTTTTCGTCTTGAATTTTTTGGCGATACGATTGATACTATGCGTCAGTTCAATGTGGATACGCAACGCTCTATGGGGGAAACTTCGGAATGTATGGTCTTACCTATACACGCAGATAATGATGAAGAAACTTGCTCTATACTCTCTTATTTAAGTAGTGGCGTATTAATTTTAGATGAGCCAAAACGGTTAGAAGAAGCATTAGGTAAAGTTCATAAGGAAGATGCGACGAATGAAGAGTTATATCTGCGTTGGAAGGATTGGAAAGCATCTTCGAAGGCGCATACCACTATTTTATTCAGTATGATGCAACGCTCTGCAGGGTGGGGGAAGGTACAGACCATCGGTATGATGGGAAAATCTATTGCCTCCTATGAGCGGCAAATTCCAATGCTTATGGATGATATTAAGTTTAATGCATCCTTGAATAGACAAATTGTATTGGTATTACACAATCAGCAACGCCGTGAAGCAATAGAAAGTGCGTTACTTGAAAATAAGATATCCTATGTGTATCGAGATACATGGGAATGGACAGCACCTGCAGTTCTTATTGTGGAGGGCATACTTTCAGAGGGATTTGAATTACCACATTCAAATCTAACGGTCATCACAGAAGGGAATATTTTTGGCTTTCAGAAGAAAAAAATTCGTAAGAAAGTAGATAAAGGTCAGGAGATTAAATATTTTACAGATATTACCGTTGGGGATTATGTAGTACATAGCATCCATGGTATTGGTAAATATCGAGGACTGAAGACCATAGAGACGGAAGGCATTCATCGAGATTATATTGAAATTGATTACGCTGGTACAGATCGTTTATTTTTACCGGCAGACCATTTGGATCAATTACAAAAATATATTGGTAATGAAGGCGTTACGCCCAAATTACATAAAATGGGTGGTAAGGAATGGATTAAGACAAAATCGAAAGCCCAAAAATCTATTGATGATTTAGCAGATACCTTAGTAGAGTTGTATGCGAAACGAGAACTTATAGAGGGCTATGCATTTTTACCAGATCAACCATGGCAACGAGAGTTTGAAGACCAGTTCCCGTATGAAGAGACTGATGACCAACTACAAGCGATTCAAGAGATTAAGGCGTCGATGGAATTACCACGCCCTATGGACCGACTGTTATGTGGGGATGTTGGATTCGGTAAAACAGAAGTGGCTATGCGCGCTATGTTTAAAGCTGTTATGAGTGGTAAGCAAGTAGCTATGTTAGTACCCACAACGGTGCTTTCAGAGCAACATTTTAAAACATTTATGTATCGATTCTCACAATTTGGAGTGCGCGTAGAAGTGTTAAATCGATTCCGGTCAGCGAAAGAAAAGAAGGAAATTATTAAGGCTGTACAAGATGGACAGGTAGATATCTTAATCGGCACACATGCGTTATTAAGTAAGAAAATTCAATTCCAAAGGTTAGGCCTATTAGTAGTAGATGAAGAACAACGGTTTGGGGTGGCACAAAAAGAAAAGTGGAAACAATGGGCTACTAATATTGATATTTTAACCCTCAGCGCTACGCCAATACCACGGACCTTGCATATGTCCTTGGTAGGGGTTCGTGAAATGAGTGTCATCCATACGCCACCGATGGAACGATTACCAGTGCAAACCTATGTTGTGGAGTTTGATATGCAAGTAGTGACGGAAGCTATTCGTCGTGAGCTACAACGAGGTGGACAGGTATATTTTGTGTACAACAAGGTACAGTCTATTGCGCATATGGAAGAACAGTTACAGCGAGCTATGCCGGATCTACGCATTGCAGTGGCTCATGGACAAATGGCGGGCACCATGATGGAACATGTGATGCAGGATTTTACAGAAGGACAATATGATGTGCTCTTATGCACTAGTATTATTGAAACGGGCTTAGACATTCCAAACGCCAATACCATTATTATTTACGATGCAGATCATTTGGGCTTGTCACAGTTGTATCAAATGCGCGGACGAGTAGGGCGTTCTAGTCAACGGGCGTATGCGTATTTTATGTATCGCCCAGATAAGGTGTTAAATGAAAGTGCCGAAAAACGGTTGAAGGCCATCCAGGAATTTACCGAATTAGGCGCAGGATTTAAGTTAGCTATGCGCGACATGGAAATTCGAGGGGCAGGTAATTTATTAGGTGCGCAACAACATGGTAATATCGCAGCTGTCGGCTTTGCTATGTATGCTGCCATGTTAGAAGAAGCGATTGCAAAAGCTCAGAAAAAAGACATGCCAGACCGTCCATTACCAGCACCAGTGGTGGATGTAGGCATAGATGTCTTTATCGATAGTGATTATATTCATGATGAGGCACGAAAGATTTCTGTGTATCAACGATTACTACAAATTGATACAAAAGCTGGTTTAGACGATTTTGTAGATGAATTAATTGACCGGTTTGGATCTCCTACAAAACCAGTGGAACGTCTCATTAAATTGGCCATGATTAAGGAACGAGCTCGCTCTTTAGGTATGAAGAGTGTCATTCGTAAGGATGGGAATATTCTCTTTACTTGGCAAGATGAGTCTAAAATGGAAGACTGGGATATGGGTGCCATCAGTGAAGATATATGGAAACATATGAAACATCGAGGCTCAAACCCCACTGTATGGGCCTATACATTACAATCTGGCGATGTAATCCGCCAAGTAGAACAAGTACTGAGTGAATTTGAACGAAAACTTCCAAAGGAGGGCTAATATGACAGGATTTATGAAAGGAGCTATGATCTTAACCGTAGCAGGGTTATTGGTGAAGGTCATAGGGGCGGTCAGTAAAGTCATTGTAGCCCGTATCTTAGGAGGCGAAGGGGTGGGTCTGTACCAAATGGCCTATTCTTTGTATCAACTAATTATCAGTATTGGAGCAGCAGGATTACCAGTCGCTCTTTCTATTATGATTGCTCGCAAAGTGGGACAAGAGGACTATAGAGGAGCTCGGCATATTTTCAAGGTAGCATTGACTACTATGGGGATGCTAGGTGTATTGCTAAGTGTAGCCTTCTATATTGCTATTCCTTATGTTATCGAAATCGGATTGATTACAGATAACCGAGCAGAAGGTGCGTTATTAGCGGTAGCACCTGCCATTGGGATTGTTTCTTTATTGGCCTGTTTTCGAGGTTATTTTCAAGGATTTCAAAATATGTTGCCTACTGGTATATCACAGGTATGTGAACAGTTAGGGCGTGTACTAGTGATGGTGGGGGCAGCTATCTACTTTTTACCACAGGGGATTGAACTAGCCTCTAGTCGTGCGGCCTTATCTTCTGTCATTGGCGTAGGCTTAGGATTAGTGGTGTTACTGTATTATTATGGTCGAGAATCTAAATTAGAAGGACAAATATTTCCTTTAGAATCACCGAAGACCATTATAAAAGACTTAATGACACTAGCCTTTCCAGTGGCCGTAGCCAATATTATGATACCTCTCATTGGAGCCATTGATTTATGGCTAGTACCACAACAATTGATGCTATCTGGTTATGGCAAAGAAGAGGCCACAACAGCATTTGGATATTTAACAGGCATGGCGACCTCTCTTATCAGCTTGCCTGTTATAGTGACTATGTCCTTAGCCACTAGCTTAGTACCGGCCATATCTAGACTGCATAGAGAACGAGATAGAGAAGAAATCCATCATCGCATGGAGACCGCGCTACGGATGACGAATATCGTAACTATTCCTGCCTTTGTAGGATTATGTGTATTGGCTACACCGATTTCTCAGATGATGTTTGATACCCCTAATGCAGGTGGATCTATTGCTGTTCTTAGTACTAGCATTTGGCTACTAGGTGTACAACAAGTAACAACCGGTGCCTTACAGGGGTTAGGACGTACGGCGATTCCTATGTTTACGTTACTCTTAGGGGCAGTATTAAAAATTTTATTAAATCTCTATTTAACACCGCAATGGGGGATAGAAGGGGCTGCGTGGGCCACTAATGTAGATTTTGGTATAGCTGCAGTAGCAAACTTGTATATATTGTATCGAAGTACATCATTTACTATTTCTTTCCTAGAAATTGGAAAAATTCTATTCTCCTCCTTAGCCATGGGTGGTGGCACAGTGATGTTTTATAATTTTATGAGTACTATCCTATCTAATACCATGAGTGTAGCAGTATCTATTCTTTTAGGAATTGTACTATATGTATTAGCACTAAGTATAACGAAAACCATGCAGGTGAAAGAGTTTACAGGTTTGGCAAAACAAGCCATGAAGAAAGGTGGTTCTAAGTGAGTCAAAAAGAAACGAGTTCCTTTACATTGGATCCATTAGTAGATGTATTAGCTGAATTACGAGGCCCTAATGGATGTCCTTGGGATAAATTACAAACACATAGTTCACTACGTAGATATTTGCTAGAAGAAGTATATGAAACATTAGAAGCCATTGATGAAAAGAATGTGGACCATTTACGGGAAGAATTAGGAGATTTATTGTTGCAAATCGTGTTTCATGCACGAGTGGCAGAGGAAAATGGATATTTTACCATGCAAGATGTGGTGAATGATATTACCGCTAAAATGGTGAGACGACATCCGCATGTGTTTCAAAGGGCAGACCGAGAAACAGTAGGAGATACATTAGCAACTTGGGAAGAATTGAAAGCAAAAGAAAAAGGGCATGAACGCACATCTATTTTGGATGGAATTTCTCCAGGATTACCAGCTTTATTACGGGCTCAAAAATTACAAGAGAAAGCAAGTAAAGTGGGGTTCGACTGGCCTAGTGAAGAAGGGGTATGGGCTAAGTTTTATGAAGAAATAGATGAATTTAAGCAAGAAATATTCAAAAAAGACATAGAAAAAGCGGAAGAAGAGGGGGGAGATGTACTTTTTTCCTTGATAAATCTGTTTAAATGGTATAAAATAGTCGGAGAAAACGCACTACACCGCACAAATACAAAGTTTATACGGCGATTTTCTTATGTGGAAAAAAAGGTCCAACAGAGTGGAAACAAATGGGAGGATTTTACTCTCAAAGAGCTAGATGAATTTTGGGAGGCGGCAAAGGTGGAACTTTAATCGCATGATTAAGTTAAAAGAATACTATTTTTAAGGGAGGTTCAATCATGAACAAAACTGAATTAATCGCAAGCGTTGCAGCTAAAGCTGAATTGACAAAAAAAGATGCTGAAAAAGCAGTAAAAGCTTTATTCGACACAATTGGCGAAGCATTAGCTAAAGAAGAAAAAGTACAAGTAATTGGTTTTGGTACTTTCGAAGTTCGTACTCGTGCTGAACGCATTGGCCGCAACCCTCGTACGAAAGAAGAAATGACAATTCCAGCATCCAAATCCCCAGCTTTCAAAGCAGGTAAACAATTAAAAGACCTTGTGAACACACCAGCTGCTAAAGCATCTACTAAAGTTCGTAAAAAATAATTCAGGATATTCCTAAAATACAAAAAGAACGCTACAGTTCCTCTGCAAATTGATATTTTCTTAGATTTGCATGGAAATGATAGCGTTCTTTTTTATACGTAATATTCATATCTCTTCGAATCTATGATAGAATAGACATAATGTAATTGCTTAGTAAGAATCAGTGGGGTAAACATACATCATTAGAGGCTATCTAAAGAAAGGAGGGCACATGGGTCAACGTATTTTAATTGTATCGGCGTCAATTGGTACGGGTCATACGCAAGCGGCACTGGCGATTCAAGAATATTGGCAACAGAAAGATCCAAGTGCAGTCGTACATCATGTAGACTTTTTAGGGACAGATACATTTTCCTTTGATAACCTATTGAAAGAAACCTATTTTAAAATGTTAGACTTCTTTCCTTTTCTCTATGATATTGTCTATCGTTGGTCTGGTGCTGAATGGAAAGGAAGCGTAGCCCAAACGGTAGTGTCTTGGATGCTAAAGAATCGGATGGAAAAACTCATAGAAAAGGAAGAGCCAGATTTAATTGTGTGTACCCATCCATTTCCTTGTGGGGCAGCAAGTGTGTTGAAACGACATCGAAAAATAGAGATTCCTATTGTAGCCGTTATGACTGACTTTGCAGCCCACCAATTTTGGCGCTATGATGAAATCGATGCCTATCATGTAGCTACGCCATCCATGGTGTATGAAGTGTTGAACATGGGCGTACCTTTAGAAAAAATTCATGTCACAGGGATTCCTATCATGCGTCACTTCTTTACACCTTTAAAAGAACCCTATGGCAGTGATTCTTGTAAGAGGGTATTGCTCATGGGTGGTGGACTTGGATTAGGCTGTGTAGAAGAAGCCTTACAACGGCTAGATCATGTACCGGGAATTGATGAAATTCATGTAGTGGCAGGCTTGAACGATGGGTTATATAACTCTTTGCATCATATGAAAGAATCCTTACGAACGCCTATTTCCATATATGGCTATACCAATGAAATCCCTGAATTGATGCGGAAGGCGACATTGCTTGTGACAAAGCCAGGGGCATTGACTTGTATGGAAGGCGTTACCATAGGCGTACCTATGGTATTTTTCAATGCCATTCCTGGACAAGAAGAAGCTAATGCAGAACTGTTAGAACAAAAGGGCTGTGGCAAATGGGCACGTCATATTGAAAACTTGGATGATGTAGTAGGTGCTTTATTACAAAACCACGAACGCTTACAGGCTATGCATGAAGCAGCGAAGGCTTGGAAAGTAGATGGAGCAGCGGAAATCGTAGCTGCTTGTGAGGACATGCTGGCACATAAACAGGAGATGCTTGAATAGAAAGATAAGATAATACAGGATTTAGGATGCCGACTAGTATGGCCTCCTACTTATACAGTTGTAATAAAAAAGGCTGTCACAACATGTAAATTACATGGTGCGACAGCCTTTTTGCCGTATTACTCGCTATAGGAGTCCATTTCAGAATCGTAACGCTCAATATTTTCATTGCGAATATCTTGCAAAGTATCTAGCAATTCTTCCGCACTTTCCACACGAAGGAATAATTCTTTTAGTTCCTCTCCATTTGGAAGTGTTACGCTCCATTGAAATGCATCATTATCATCATACACGGATACAATTACAGGTGTATCCATTGCAGTAGGAATACGTCCATCTTCATCGGAAATAATGGCATATTGACCATCTTCCTCTTCGCTACCATCAGATAGTTCGTATAATAGGACATCTCGTTCGTCAACTTCTACAACTTCAAAACCAATATCTTCAAACTCTTGCTGAACCGTGTCAGTGTCCATGACAACCTCCTTATAAAATAATGAATATGTTACTTTCATTCTAATCCATGACAGTAGGTGTGTCAATGGAGGAATGTGTGTTTACAAAGATATAAAATTTAGATATGATAACAATGGTTTCAATAGATAATATACCTTAGATACGTAGGATATTAGCAAATGTATTGAAAGGAAACACATGAACATCTTAACATTACAAAATATAGAAAAATCGTATGGCACCCGGCTATTGTTTAAAAACGTAAATGTCACCATAGCGTCTCATCATCGCATTGGCTTAATTGGCGTCAATGGGACAGGTAAAACAACTTTATTGCAGGTGTTGGAAGGAACACAAGAACCAGATACAGGTAGTATAGAACGGAATGGGAAGGCTACGATTCATCGATTGGAACAAGATCCGTATATTGATGAAAGTAGTACCTTGCTAGATAATGTATTATTAGGAGACCATCCTAAACTTTCACTGGTTCGAGATTTTGAAAGAGCTTTACAAGACCCAGAATCCTCGCAGTATATGAAATTATTAGCGCGCATGGATGAAGAAGATGGCTGGGTTGTAGAACAAGAAGCAAAAATGATATTGACACGCCTTGGCTTTCATGATGTACATGGGCCAGCAAACTCATTATCTGGGGGACAACGACGAAGATTAGCATTAGCTAGAGCCTTGGTCTATCCTTGTGATTTATTATTGCTTGACGAACCGACGAACCATTTGGATGAGGCCACCATTGAATGGCTAGAACTATACTTAAAAGATAGAAAAGGGGCTGTATTATTGAGCACCCATGATAGATATTTCCTAGATGCCGTATGTAACACCATATGGGAACTATCGAATCAGACTATATATGAATTTCAAGAGACTTACGAAACCTATGTATCCTTGAAAGAAGAACGAGAAGCACAGTTAGATGCCATTGAGGAAAAGCGCAGAAAACTGATTGCCAGTGAATTACAATGGGTGCGCCGTGGTGCAAAGGCGCGTACAACAAAACAAAAGGCAAGGTTGCAACGGTTCGAGCAATTGAAAGCTATGGAAAAACGACAAAAAGTAGGCACTGTGGATCCCGTAGTATTAGCCTCTCGCTTAGGAAATACCATCTTTGATATAGAGCACTTGTCCTTTGCGTATCCTACAGGACGAGAAGTGATTAGAGACTTTACGTACCATATGGTACGTCATGACCGAATTGGTGTGGTAGGACCTAATGGGATTGGTAAGACTACGTTGATGAAGCTATTCCAAGGGTCCCTAGAACCGACAGGTGGGACTATGGGGCGTGGAGAAACAGTTCGGATTGGATATTTCTCGCAACAATTGCCGACCTTTAAAGAGGACCAACGGGTGTTGGACTATATTCGAGAAAATCGCTCGTATTTGCACTTGCCCGATGGCAGTTCCTTAAGTGCAGGTCAATTATTGGAACGCTTTTTATTTCCTCCATCCCACCATGGTTTGCCCATCCGTAAACTGTCTGGTGGGGAAAAGCGAAGATTATTTTTACTTCGCATCTTAATGGATGCCCCCAATGTGCTACTCCTAGATGAGCCTACCAATGATTTAGATATTCCAACCTTAGAAGTCTTAGAAGAGTTCTTAGATTCTTATAGCGGTATTGTCATCACCGTGTGTCATGATCGGTACTTCTTAGACCGGGTGGTAGATAAACTCTTTGTATTCACTGGAGCAGGCCATATCGAGATATACCATGGTGGTTACTCTGATTATGAAGCGGATACGAAGCTAACGAGCGCCATGGGTGGTGATACAAAACGTGGTGTCCTACGTCATGCTGTGCAGGTACAGGGTGGATCCGCTGGTTCTAGGGGGCAAAATGCGGAACACCATGCCAATGAAGGGATGGTGTTGCATGCTGAAAGTGGAGGTGTACAAAACCTGTCACGTGATATAGGCATAGATGTGAATATTAGTATGAATCCAGAAATAGTATCGACTACAATAGATAGCAATGAAGGTGCTAAAAAGAAACTGACCTTAAGGGAGATGAAAGAACTTGAACAATTAGAATTTCGCATTGCGGAACTAGAAGGTCTAGTGAAAGCCTATGATGCTATGATTGCTCAAGGGGGTAGTGACTATGAAGCCATTGAAAGTACTATCAAAGAACGAGAACAAGTGGTAGAAGAGTTGGATATGAGTACCTTCCGTTGGTTGGAATTGGAGGAGAGAAAATAGCTTATTATCAGTGTTTTAAACAAAATTTGTTTGACATCATAGAGGGATATCGAAAAAAATAGTTGTACTTTCTTTAAATTTATGTTATTATACAAAAGTCTTTTCAATATATTTAAGTAAATGGATATAACAAAACTTTATGGAATACATATACAAATCATAGATATAAATTACTAGAGGAAACATGGATACTCTATTAAAAATATAAAGATGAATTGTATATGTGGAATGAATTTTGTTATATGATTCAGAGAAGATTAAGTAATTTTATGTTTTTAGTAAGAGGTACTAACAATGAAAAAACATTTAGCAGTATTAGCTGCCACAGCAGTATTGGGTGTGACTTCTGCATTCGCAGCAAACCCATTCTCCGACGTAACTCCACAAGATTGGGCATACCAAGCAGTAGCTCAATTGGCTTCCCAAGGTATCGTTAACGGTTACCCAGATGGCACATTCAAAGGCCAACAAAACATCACTCGTTATGAAATGGCTCAAATGGTAGCTAAAGCTTTAGTTCGTCAAGATCGTGTTGACGCTGAACAAAACGCTATCATCAACCGTTTGGCTAACGAATTCTCCGCTGAGTTGAACAACTTAGGTGTTCGTGTTTCCACATTGGAAAACAAAGTGGGTAACTTCAAATTCACTGGTGATGCACGTGTTCGTTACCAAGGTTCCAATACTGTAGAAAATGCATATGTAAATGATATTACATTTGGTGATGCTGAAGAAGCAGATGTTGATGCAGCTGATGCAGCTGATGTAGATGTAAACGATGAATCTTTAGCAGTAGATGAAGATAATGTAAAAGCAGTTACAAAAAAACGTTCTAAAATTGACTACCGTGCACGTGTACAATTCGAAGCTACTGTAAACGACAACACTAAAGCAGTAGTTCGTTTAGCAACAGGCGATAAAGAATTCGGTGCAGCTGGAAATCCTACTACAACATTAGATCGCATCTATGTACAACATAATTTTGGTAAATATGCGACTGCTTCCGTAGGTCG
Organism: Veillonella sp. CHU594; assembly: GCF_003992265.1. NCBI lineage: Bacteria > Bacillati > Bacillota > Negativicutes > Veillonellales > Veillonellaceae > Veillonella > Veillonella sp. CHU594. Next base: position 12,882 of record NZ_RQVB01000014.1, on the reverse strand, counting down.
TCAAGATATCTTGATCGGTAGCGGTTTAACTTATGACAGCGCATTTGAAGGTGCAAAAGCAACTGTAGGTAAAGATAAATTAAATGCAACAGTAGCACATGGTTACATGGTTGGTGGTGACTTCGAAAACCTTTCTCGTGAAGATCGTTACCAAACAACAGTTTACCAAGTAAATGCAAAAGTAGGTAAACATGTAGATGCAAAAGGTTACTATGTACAAGACCATGGTCAAAACTCTGAAAACTACTTTGGTGGAGCATTAGATACACACTTCGGCGCTCATAATAAAATTTGGGTTGGCGGTGAATTCGCTAAATTCGAATCCTTCGGTAAAGAAGGAAATGCTTGGACTGCAGGTATCGGTTACGGTGCATACGATATCTCCAAAGCCGGTTCTTGGAATGTAAAAGCTCAATATTTCCGTAATGGAGAAATGAGCCCTGTAACTATTCCATCCTCTAAATTACCTAAAGCTTCTACAGATGACTTCAAAGGTTGGTTAGGAACTGTTAACTATACAGTAGCTAAAAATGTTGGTTTAACAGCATATGCACAATTACGTGGTAAACATCTTGATGGTTATGAATTACCTGACTACTACCGTGCAGACCTTAACTACAAATTCTAATTTGATAGTTACACATATAAAAGAACTCCTTCGGGAGTTCTTTTTTATATGATAAATGATAGATTGTAAATAGGATTGCTCCATATACTTAGGTAGTGTGTTAAAAGTATGGGTAAATATATTCAATTTTTATTTGCAATTTAAGTGAAACTTGGGGCTAAGTAAGTATTCATTTATTATCTCGATCTAGGAGTTTTAAAGGTCTAAAATGCTGTAAGAAAAGATTGGAATAATACATGTTATAGCAAATAGTTAGATATGGTTATTAAAAGTATATATATTTTGCGTGCGAAAATAAACGAAACGCTTATTTATTGGGAAGTATTTGCTTTATATGGATATCCTATGATATGATACTTTCGAGTCAAGTATGTTTGCTATGATTTAGATTATAGGTATGTCATTACTGAATGTTGAGGAAACATGGACACTCCATGAAAAGTAATGCGATGATATAATCAGTCAAGCTATACGTAGGAGACGGTGTATATTATTTTATTTTATTTTTCATTGAGAGGTAATTATCATGAAAAAACATTTAGCAGTATTAGCTGCAACAGCAGTATTGGGTGTTACTTCTGCATTCGCAGCAAACCCATTCTCCGACGTAACTCCACAAGATTGGGCATACCAAGCAGTAGCTCAATTGGCTTCCCAAGGTATCGTTAACGGTTACCCAGATGGTACTTTCAAAGGCCAAAACAACATCACTCGTTATGAAATGGCGCAAATGGTTGCTAAAGCATTAGTTCGTCAAGATCGTGTTGACGCTGAACAAAATGCTATCATCAACCGTTTAGCTAACGAATTCTCCGCTGAGTTGAACAACTTAGGCGTTCGTGTTTCCACATTAGAAAACAAAGTGGGCAACTTCAAATTCACTGGTGATGCTCGTCTTCGTTACACTGGTAAAAACGATGCTCGTGATTCTAAATTCGACTACCGTGGTCGTGTAAAATTCGAAGCAACTGTAAATGACAATACGAAAGCAGTAGTACGTTTAGCGGGTAGCAAAGAGTTCGGTGCAGAGGGTGCTCCTAAAGCTGAACTTGACCGTGTATATGTACAACATAACTTCGGTAAATATGCAACTGTAGCTGCTGGTCGCCAAGATTTGATAGTTGGTAATGGTCTTGCATTTGATGGTGCTTTTGAAGGTGTAGTTGCTACAGCTGGTAAAGATAAATTGAATGCGTCTGTGGCATATGGCTATCTACAAAGTGGAACATATGGTAAATTAGAACTTGATAAAGCGACTCGTGCTGAAAACTCCCAAGTAACAGTATATCAATTGAACACTATGCCAACTGAAAAATTAGCAGTAAAAGGTTTCTATGCTGATGCTCATGAAAAAAATGTACATAATGCATATGGTGCATCTCTAGATCTTAAACTTGGCAACAAAGTTTGGGCTGGCGGTGAATATGTGAAAACAGAAACTCAAGGTGCTAATGGTGAAGCTTGGACAGCGGGCTTAGGTTATGGAAATTATAACATGGCAAAACAAGGTACTTGGTCTGTTAAAGGTCAATACTACAATATTAAAAAAGATGCGCCTGTAATCGATTCCGCACTAGGTTTAGCGAAAAAAGGTAATAAAGGTGTATATGCAACAGCTAAATATGCTGTAGCTAAAAACGTAGGTCTTGCAGCTACTGCTACTATTGATACTAAAGATCAAGCTAACAAAGCACAAGCTGAATCCTATCGTGCAGAACTTAACTACAAATTCTAATTTGCTAGTTACATATACAAAAGAACTCCTTCGGGGGTTCTTTTTGTTTTATCAGAGCTATCATTTAGTTCTTTGTCAAGTTTTAAGGGGAGCAATTAAGGCTCTATAATAAATGCTGAGGACTCTAGATAAAACGTGCCGTTAGTATTCGGTAAAGAGTTTTAGATTTTAGCAAAGAAATAAATGCTAATTGAAATTTTTTCTTAATTAAAAACTACATATCGTGCAATAAAACGATAAAAGGGTATTGAGTTTTATCTGTTGTTGTGTTATGATAGTTACAAGTCAAATAAGAATAATATAGATTAGAGGATAGTGATGTATCTGCTAGTATGTGAGGAAACGTGGACACTCCATTGAAAAGTAGTACAATGATATGCTCGAATCTATCTAAGCTTAGGAGACGGTGTATATTATTTTATTTTTCATTGAGAGGTAATTATCATGAAAAAACATTTAGCAGTATTGGCTGCCACAGCAGTATTGGGTGTAACTTCTGCATTCGCAGCAAACCCATTCTCCGATGTAACTCCACAAGATTGGGCATACCAAGCAGTAGCTCAATTAGCTTCCCAAGGTATCGTTAACGGTTACCCAGATGGCACTTTCAAAGGCCAACACAATATCACTCGTTTTGAAATGGCTCAAATGGTAGCAAAAGCTATGGCTCGTCAAGATCGTGTTGACGCTGAACAAAATGCTATTATCAACCGTTTGGCTAACGAGTTCGCAACTGAGTTGAATAACTTGGGCGTTCGTGTTTCTACATTGGAAAACAAAGTAGGCAACTTCTCTTTCACTGGTGATGCTCGTCTTCGTTACCAACACTCTAAAGTAGAAAATGAAGATAAATCTGAAACTTATAAATCTAAATTTGATTATCGTGGTCGTGTGCAATTTGCGGCAACTGTAAATGACAATACTAAAGCAGTAGTTCGTTTAGTTGGCGAAAAAGAATTCGGTGCAGCAGGTAATCCAGAAACTAGCCTTGACCGTGTATATGTACAACATAACTTCGGTAAATATGCAACAGCTACAGTAGGTCGTCAAGATTTAGTAGTTGGTAATGGCCTTGTATACGATGATGCATTTGAAGGTGCAGTAGCGACAGTTGGTAAAGATAAATTAAATGCATCTGTTGCCTATGGTTACTTACAAGGTGGTAGCTATATTAATGAAGCTGGTAAAAAAGTAGAATTTGATAAAGCTGAACGTAAAGATAATTCTCAAGTAACAGTTTATCAATTAAACACTATGCCAACTGAAAAATTAGCGGTAAAAGGTTTCTATGCTGATGTTCATGAAAAAGGCGTAAATAGTGTATATGGTGCATCTGTTGATGCTAAATTAGGCTCCAAAGTTTGGGTTGGTGGCGAATATGCTAAACAAGAAACTAAAGGTGCAGCAGGTGAAGCTTGGACTGCAGGCCTAGGCTATGGCGAAGCTGATATGGCTAAAGCTGGTACTTGGGGTGCAAAAGTTCAATACTTCGACTTGAAAAAAGCAGCTCCAGTAGTATCCAATACTTGGAACTTGAATGATCAAAACCAAAACTACAGAGGTTACCTAGCAACTGTAGACTACACTGTAGCTAAAAACGTTGGTCTTTCTGCTTACGCTACATTCGACAGCAAGAAAAAAGATGACAACAATAAATCTGTTAACTTGCCAGAATACTACCGTGCAGAACTTAACTACAAATTCTAATTTGATAGTTACACATATGAAAAGAACTCCTTCGGGAGTTCTTTTTTTATGTAGTTATATGTGTTATGAACGATTGATATAATAATACTTTGTCAATGACTTTAACAGGAATAAGAAGCTTTTACAATCTCTACATTACAATCTACAGGAACCATGATATAATAGAAAATAATTTATCTCTTTGTTAGGAAATGGAAGGTGTTATAATGAATGATTGGTTGTTCTCGCTTATCAATGGTATGGCCAACCACAGTGTGATAGTGGATGCATTGATGATATCGATTTCTAAACTAGTGCCGTACTTATATATACTCATATTGGCTTGGTTATATGTGAAAGGTTTCCGTACAGGCAGCTTTAAACTTCGTGGTGAAAGTTTCGCCACAGGTGTGCTGTTAGTCATCTGTCTGATTGGCAGTTTCATACTAGGCTCCATGTTCTATGAAAATCGTCCTTTTGTGGACCATCCAGATGCCATCTTAATTTTAAATCATGCAGCGGATGCTAGCTTCCCAAGTGACCATGCAGTAGGAACTATGGCCATCGCTTGCGGGATCTTATTTTATCGTTGGAATCAAGGTACATGGATGGTATATGGCTCTATCTTAGTGGGATTTTCTCGTGTATTTGTGGGGAATCATTACCCTGGGGACATACTAGGGGCTTTCATCCTTGTGTGGATTTTGACTGCTATCTACAATAAAACTATACGTCGTGGCGTGGTACGAATGTATAGAGGATTAGATGTACGACTTATGCGAGAGTACGTAAGACGATTTCAAAAACAAACAACCGTGTAGGAATATAGGAGGTTATCATGGATTTTCAAAGTTCTGCAGGTCCGAATCAATATAGTGATTCTGTCTATGAAGTAGTGTTTACACCAGTCTTGGAGCGCCCTGAGTATCAAGGAGAGCCATTGCATTCTTTATTGTTAGAATTGCGTGAGAAAATGGGACAATCTGATTTTGATCAATATATCAACAGTTTAATTTCTATCAAATATAATGGGACAGCCTTGTGGTTGATTACGAAAAGTGAACGCAATCGTACATTAATCGAAGGTCGATTCTTACCACTGTTGCGTGAAGTGTTTAAGGTGACGGCACCACGGATTATTTCGCAACCATAAGTGTACGTTAACTAGTTAAGGTCTGATAATAGATAACAGCTTCTATTGTCAGATCTTTTTAGTATGTATAGTATACGATTTAAGGATGAGAAATACATCTTTATCAAATGCGAAGGTTAGGCACATATAGATAATTTTAAGAGTTAATATAGAGCCGTATATACTTGGTATACACTTCTTTCAATAATTTAATAACTGAGAAAAATTATCATTGACATAATACAAAACGTGACGTATGATAAGTATTAAGAAGTGTGTTTATGTAACCCAACAAACAAGGAATTAATATGGAGGCATATATGAATCAACGTGGTATTGTGTTAGCAACATTTGGATCCATCTACGGAGATGCGGTGGAAGCATCTGTAGGTGCTATGGAACGACGGATTAAGGAAATGTATCCTGGTGTAGAAGTGCGTCGTGTATTTTTATCAGATGCATTAGTGGATAAATGGAATGAAAAATATGAAGCAAACGTATTTACTTTAACGGGTGCCATTGAAAGTTTGGCTACTGCAGGGGTAACGGAGATTTTTGTTCAGCCATTTGCATTAGTATGGGATCAATGTTATGTACAAATGCGTAAAGAAGTGATGAAAGAAGCTCATGATCGTGGCTTGCATGCTACAGTAGGCAAACCATTGTTGAACTCTTTAGGGGTGAAAAATTATGCAGATGATTATTCCGATACTATAGAAGCAATTATTAAGCACATTAACATTCGTGCGTTAAATAAAACTGTATTGCTCATGGCAAATGGTCAAAACCAATTGGAATATAGTGCGTTACAATTGAAATGTTTGTATGGAGCAGGGCAAAATGTAGTGGTATTCACAGCCAATGGGTTCCCTAACTTTAAACAAGCATTGACATTGTTAGAACGCTTAGATCATCAAGAAGTATTAGTGGTGCCTTTGGCATTGATTGGCTCCGCTCACTTAATGGATTACTTAGGAGGCGAACGATCTGATTCTATTGCTACTTTGTTAGGACAACAAGGGTATGGTGTTTCTATTTGGAATGAAGGCCTAGGAGAAAATCCATACATTCAAGAATTATTTGTGAAACATTTATCCCAAGTGATTCGTAGTGCTGAACGTCGCACTTTGCGTCAACGTGAAACAGGAGACGGCAAACCTGTTGTGAAACACGGCACTTTCAGAACCGCATAAGACAATATGAACTATCGCATATCATGATACGTCATGGTATGCGATTTTTTGATTGTTAAAGGAATATGGAGTATAATGAAAGATAATGATGACGAACGATGATGGTAATCTGAAAAAATAGATGCCAACACAATTCATAACAAGGGGAATAGACTCATGGGACATACAAAGCTAACTAACTGGATACATGGACTACAGTTAGATGTAAAAGGATTACTTTGGTTTTCTGCACTATTTATGGTGTTTCGGATTGCCTTTATTGCACTCTTTCAAGATCAATTAGGGGAGGTTAGTTTAGGAGATATTCTTGAGGCACTATGGCTAGGGTTTCGTATTAGTTTAAAAACAGCAGGTGCTATTGTATTACTCAGTTTTTTATTTTCCACGCTACCCGGTGTTCTATGTAGAGAAGGGTGTAAATGGTATTCACCTTGGGCAATACGTCGATGGATGTATGGAATTAGTACCGCTATATTTACATTTTTATTTTGCTTACGTATTCCTTACTTTACAATCTTCCATGCTAGCTTTAATGCTATGATTATCAACGGAGCTCATGACGATATTGGAGCTACGTTGCAAACCGGGATTTCTGAATATGGATTGCTTTGGCGCTTACCCTTAGCGATTGTCTTCTGTGCTGTTATGGTTTATGTCTTTATGAAAGTATATACTAACCGCACATGGAATATAGAAGTAAGTGGTAAGGCTAAACAAATTGCTACAGTATTAGGGTCTATTTTCTTAGTAGTTGCAGTGGGTATTGGACTACGTTTTGGCGGAGCTTTTACCTATAATGGTTCCATCCATTGGGAAAATGCAGCACGGACGAAGTCTAATCTATTAAATGAAGCGATTTTAGATGATGGACAAGCCTTGAAACGAGTGTTTACCATTTATGAACGGTCTAAACAAGCGAAGAAAATTACCATCACAGGAGCTGAGCTCAAAGATGTGATCCAATCTGTGGGAGGAAATCCACAGGCTGCTACCATTGATGAAGCTTTCACACGGACCATTACAGAAGAAAAATTACCTACTCAGCCGCATAATGTTATCTTTGTGTTAGGTGAAAGCTATGGTTTATGGCCGTTCTTGCCAAACTATGAAGAATTAGGTACTTATATTGTACAAGAAGGCAAGGCAATTCAGAGTTCGCCAAAAGCGATTCACACGAAATATATGCTAGCTCATGGTACGGGCACTATGCCAGCTGTTAATGGATTTGTCACAGGCTTAGCTGATGCTGGTTTATATCCGAACTATGAAGGGCAGTCCTATAAATCGAAGTATGGTACTGGTATTGCACAAATGATGAAGCATTTTGGATATAAAACGGTGTTCTGGTATGGTGGATTTGGGACTTGGCAAGATGTGGAACGATTTGCCCTAGCGCAAGGCTTTGATGAGTTTCACGGTGCTACGAGCTTTCCCTATGAAGGTGGTAATGCTTGGGGAGCCCCTGATGGAGATTTGTTTAAGGCGATTACCAATTATGTAAAAGGGGAAGAACCAGGTGAAAAAGTATTCCACTTTATTATGACATCCTCTAATCATCCACCGTATTCGGTAGATTTAGCAAAAGCTGGTTTTGATGCGTCAAAGGTAATTGGTAAAGGCGATGACTCTATCAAAAAGGATGACAAAACGGTGAACGAAATCGGCCATTTCTGGTATGCAGATATGACAATGGGTAACATGATTCGTGAGGTAGAAGCAATAGATCCTACGATGTTAACCTTGATTACAGGTGACCACTCTGAACGTTTTAGTTTTGCTACCCAAGTGGATATTCCAACTTTCTCGGCTATTCCTTTTATCGTCTATGGACAAGGCGTAAACCCTAGTTGGCTGAGTAAAAGTAGCTTTGGTAGTGCCTTGCAAATTAATCCTACCTTGGCAGAGCTAGTAGGTCGTAAGGGCGATACCTATATGAGTTTAATGCCGAGCTTGTTTACATCGCCTAAGATGGGTTTTAACCATCGATTATATGTTGACAATAGTGGTATACACGAACAAGGGGCATCCATGCCAGAAGAGTATGCGAAGTATATTAAAGCATTGCGGACCATTAGCGTATGGCGGATTGTTCGAGGGAATACGGTGGAGTAGTTTCTTTTTGTATAGGAGTGCATAGAGAATATGAATATTTTAGTAACAGGTGGCTGTGGCTTTATAGGTAGCCACTTCTTACGATACATGATGGACATCTATGCAAAGGACTTCTTTATATGCTTAGATGCGTTAACCTATGCAGGAAATAAGAATAATATAAAAGACTTACTAGAAGATTCTAGGTTGACTATGGTGGAAGGGAATATTCGAGATGCTTCTTTCGTAGATACTTTGTTTGTTACGTATAAGCCAGATGTGGTAGTGCATTTTGCAGCAGAAACTCATGTGGATCGAAGTATTATTGGACCACAAGTATTCTTAGAGACGAATGTTGTTGGAACAGGAATTTTATTAGATACTTGTTTACGACATGGTATAGAACGATTTCATCATGTATCTACTGATGAAGTATATGGCACATTACCTTTGCAAGGAGGGAGCCCATTTACGGAACAAAGCCCGTTACTACCTAGTAGCCCTTATGCAACCTCGAAAGCATCCTCAGATTTGTTGGTGTTGAGCTATTATAAAACCTACGGATTACCTATTACTATTTCTAGATGTTCTAATAATTATGGAACTCATCAGTATCCGGAAAAATTAATTCCCCTTATGATACAACGCGCTTTGCAGGAGGCACCATTGCCAGTTTATGGTGATGGATTGAATGTACGAGATTGGATTCATGTTGTGGACCATTGTAGGGCTATTGATACCATTTTACAAGCAGGCGTAATAGGAGAAGTATATAATATAGGTGGTGGCAAAGAAATTGCAAACATCGATTTAGTAAAACAAATCCTAGGTATACTAGATAAGCCTTATGAACTCATTACTTATGTGAATGATCGCTTAGGCCATGATTTACGCTATGCTGTTGATAGTAGCAAAGTACAAAGCTTAGGATGGAAACCGGAGTATACCATGGAGGATACTTTAACAGGGATTGTGGAATGGTATAGGAAGAATATTATATAATTTGATAAATTGTATTGTTATATTGTGGTGAATTATGGAACTCTCAATTTTACAAGGATTACAACAAGATATTAAAATTTTTCTGTTAAGTCCTATACTATGTGCTATTTTTAGATTTTTATTTATCTACTATTTTGCACCGAATCGAACGTATAAAGGTCAAGAACAAAAATGGTATACATGCTTTAACTATGGATTTTGGTGGGGTATGGACTTTAATGCCTATGTATTACTATTTTTATTTTTACTAGTAACATTACCTTCAATAGAGATTGAATCTATTCACGTTCATAGTGATTTTATTAGAGCGATTTTGGGAACTTTATATTTCTTTGTAGTATATGTAGCTTTTTTGGGAAAGTTAATTTTTTATTATCATTATAAAGATACATATAATTCAAATTTGCGATTAGGAAGAAATGCAGATAAAAGAAATTTATTAGATATTTTCTTTAATCAAAATCATGGATGGTGGATTTTACTATCCTTGCCAATCTATACAGTGGGGATATATTACTTTCTTAGTTGGCTATTAGGTTTAGGAACTATTGCTGTACCGACCGTTTATTCAGGGTATATGTATTATACATATAATACTGTAATTGTTATAGCTACGGTGGTTGTATATTACTGGTTCCGTTATGGGGGCACATTTAAGCATCGTAATAAGCCTGAATGGGATACAGTACCTGAAATAGTCAAGCGAGATATGTTTTTTGCTAAAGCTTGTATTGATGATTTGATTGCTTTTGAATTAGCTATTCGAACAAAACCACAAGAAATACTAACGCATAGTGATGAGGAATCTATCCAAATTTTAACGCCCTTGATTAAGGTTGAACAGGATTTAGTAGGTACAATCTGGAACTCTATGCGAAAAAAAACGACAGGGCCAAGAATTAAAAAGCCTAAAAAGATATTTTTAATTGTAGAAGAAAGCTATAGTCAGTTCGCATTTGATGATATATATATAGATATACCCATTGCTAATGCAGGCAGATTAATTCGCGAACAAGGTATTACAATTAGTATTGATAATTTTTTAGCAGGTGGCTTAATATCTCAACCATCTATTAGTTCAATGTTAAATGGTATTTTCGATGTCAATTTAGAGTTGAATGAAATGTTTTATTTTTGGAATCATCGATTACCAACATCAATGGCTCAACAGATGTCGAAGCTAGGATATACAACTTCATTGTGGTATGGAGGATCCTTATCCTGGTCAAGTTTAGGTTTATTTGCTAAGGCTAATGGTTTTCAAAAATTATATTCAGGATTTGATATTACACCTAGTGATACACCATATACGTGGTTGGGCGTATATGATCATCTTTTTTTTGATGGAATACAAAAAAAACTACAAGAACAAGATCAAGACACATTTGAGTTTCATTTTATTTATACTACGTCTAATCATGCGCCATATACAATACCAGTTGAAAAATATGGTCTTGAAAAAGAACAGTTTATTAAAATATTACCAACACATATACAAAAATATGTAAATGATATTGGAACATATGCGTATTGTGACGACTCTTTAACTCAATTTGTGCGTTATATTCAAGAAACTTATGAAGATAGTCTAGTTATAGTAACAGGGGACCATACGAGAAGGTTACCTATGCCATCTCAGGACATTAATAGGGTACACACCTTACGGGAGGATATTAGTACAGTATTTTATATGTCACATAAAGATTTTGACAAAGATTTATTAAATGGTGTAAGGATAGGAACGCATATGAATATTCTGCCAACTATTATGGAATTAATAGCGGTTAAAGAGCATGAATATATAAGTTTATTCCCATCTTTGTTTGAACAACAAGAACTTATTGTAACCCCATATCATTGGATAAGTAATAGTCATATTGGTTTCTTTAAAGATCAACGTGTAGAGACATTAGATGGACGTCCTATATATGATTATAATTTAAACGGTATAGTTGCATTACAACAGGCTTATATAGAAGTGACAGGTGCAATTCTTAGAAATCTAATAAAACCCTCTGTTTAGTAGATGCTTTACGTTGTTATCATATAATTGTATAACATCAAAAATAAATATTTCTATGATGAAATATTTGAAAGGGAAAAAATGGGTAATTTATTTGGTACAAGCTTTACATATCGTAAATTATTTGGTGAAAAGGTTATGTTTATAGTTCCACACCAAGATGATGAGATGAACATGGCTGCTAGTGCGTTAATAGGAGCAATTGATGAGGGACTAGAGGTTATTTTAGTATATACAACGAATGGAGATTATGAATATTCCTTTGATATAAGGCAAAAAGAAGTTTATAATATGGCTAGAATTATAGGATTACCTTATGAGAATATAATATTTTTAGGGTTTGCGGATAATATATCTAATGAGTTGTTTAGTAATCCAGAACAAATAGTGATAAGTCGTAAAGGAAATAATACCACGTATGGAAATGAAATTTCTCGAGATTTTTTTTCTAGTTTAACAGGTCAAGGCAAAACTTATACATTAAGAAATTATATGCTTGCAATAGAAGAAGTTATTTGTAAACATTTACCGGACTCTATAGTAGCAACAGATTATGATAAGCATATCGATCATAGATTATGTTCTATTTATGTTGAAAAAGTAATTGCTAAACTTTTGAAAGAAAATATTTGGAATGGAAAGGTTTTTAAAGGATTTGCATATTCGACAGGTTATGAAGGGGTAAGAGATTATTTTAAAATTCATTTATTATCAACAAAAGTAAAGTATAATATACAGTTAGATAATCCTAGTTTGTTGTGGGAAAATCGTGTACGTTTACCAGTTACAGATATGTGCAGAGATTCAATGATTATAAACAATCCGATATATTGTGCGATGGCAGCACATATTTCACAAAAAGCATATAGTCGAGGAGAATTACTTATTAATGGGGACCAAGTATTTTGGGAGAAAAGAACTGATAATAAAGCGTTACATGCAACATTTGATGTATCTAGTGGTGACGCAAAGTACCTTAATGATTTCTTGAAATTTAATCCGTCAACACTTGAGTCTTTTGCAGAATTTTATAAAAATAATATGTGGAGACCAGATAGTAATGATAGAAAGCCATCAATAAATATTTACTTTTCTGAAAATAGTTTAATTAGTAGATGTATATTTACCGGATTATTTTCTAATGATTTAGATGTTGATATAGCTTTGGAAGAAAGCTGTAAATCTGTTGGATATCATATAAAAAAATTAAAAACAGAGGTTATAATTGATTTTGATCAGCATATAAATACTAGTTTTTTAAAGTTTTATTTTAGTGATAATGATTTTTCTATTTCTGAGGTTGAAATTTTTGAAGAGAATAAATTGTATGAATATTGTCATATTTTATGTAATAATGAGTTTATGTATAGTTGGATAGTTTTTCCTTGGGAA
>NZ_RQVB01000013.1:0-28999 GCF_003992265.1 Veillonella sp. CHU594 | reverse complement strand
GGATGTAATAATACATATCTGTTGATGCCTAATTTTATTTAGGAATAAAAATGCTAACTATTGCTTAAAATTGATTATTTATACATAAAATTAAAACTTAAATGAATTAATATGTAATAAATGAATAGTATATGAAGATAATAGTAGATAGTAAGAATATCGTTATTCTATAGATTACAGATAAATTGTGAAAGTTTTTTAAATTAGTTGTTGATAATGTATACAAATTCATGTATAATGATATCGAAATAATTTGAACTAGATTTACACAACAGATTATTTGCTAGGTCGTGGCTAATAAGTCTATGTAGAGTGTATGGTTCGTGTATAAATATTACTTTCCACGAAAGAGCCTTTATGAAACTGAAGGTTTATTTTGATAGTAGAAGAATACTGGGTGAGAGGAATATAAGTTATTCTATGTAGTCGATGTATAGGACTTAGTTTATAAGTAATGTTATAAAGGGGATTTATATGGGATTAAATCGGATTTATAAAGTAGTTTGGAACAAAACTAAGGGATGCTATGTAGTAGTGTCTGAATTAGCAAAGCGTGTAGGGCGCAATAAAGCTAAAGCGATTGTGATGAGTACAGCAGCGATGGCTATGGCGGTAAGCCCTGTCTTAACAAGTACAGTTGGTGCAGCTCTGAATCAGGCTGGTACAGGTTCTGATAACGCTGTAGCCCTTGGTGAAGCGGCAAATGCGAATCAGGCACGAGCTGTCGCTATAGGTAAAGGGGCAACAATTAGTAGTGGCCAAGATACAATTGCGATTGGTAGTGATACTAATGCAAAAGGTCACACTAGTATTGTCATTGGTAAAAATGCTAAAACTACAAATGATGCGGAAGGTACTGTGGTTATCGGCCGTGATGCATTCAGTGAAGGATCCGGTAATGGAGGGCGCCCTAACACAGTGGTTGGTCGTGGTGCCTACACAGCATTTGGTCTAAATGGAGAGTATCGTTTGAATGCGGCTACGGCTTTTGGTTTCCAAGCTGGAGCTGGTCTTCGTACAGATTCTAAAAATAGTAATAAATTAATTAATAATGAAACCAATGCGGACAATAATGCAGAGGTGCTTGTAAAAGCTGGTTATGGTCTAGATGAGAAGGCTCCTGCAGATACGAAAGCAGCATTACAAGGGGGTAATGTAGATAAAAATTTAACCTTTTATCGTAAAAATCATATTAATGAAGCGACTGCCCTAGGTGCGGAGGCTCGTGCCATTGGTGACCAATCTATCGCTATCGGTGGACAGGTAGTTGCTGGTGACGGTGTTGTTGCCTTAGGTGGTAATGATACTGATGCATTGCGTGGTAATAAATACCAGGTGGTAACAGACGATGCGGTGAGAGGAACGAATGTAAATACCGTTGATGACTATAATTTACGATATACTGAAAGCACTACAACAGTAGCAGGACAATATAAAAACCTAGTAGGTCGTGATATGCCAACTGCATATAAATCTACATATGGTCAATCTGGTTCCGTCGTTATCGGTATGGAAGCCCATTCTACGACAGCTTTGGGTACAGCTATCGGTACTAACTCCGTAGTACGTATGGGTGCTTTCGGTGCCACAGCTATCGGTGCTGGTTCTACGGTACAACCAAATGCAGAAGCCGCAGTAGCTATCGGTATGGGTTCCGTAGCGAATGGTGCCTATGCGTTAGCAGGTGGTACAGCATCTTGGGCAGATTATGGTGATATTGCCTTAGGCTACCAAGCAAAAGCTACTGGTAAAGATGGCGCTATTGCTATGGGTCGTGCTACGAATGCACAAGGTGATTCCTCCATCATGATTGGTGGTGCGAATATCGCCTCTGCAGCAGCTCAAATGACAAACTACCAGAAAGATAATGGACAGGTTGTGAAAAAAACTGTCACTGAAAAAATCAATGGTAAAGATGTAAAACGGGAATATACTTTTGCTGGTACGACTCCAAGTACAGGATCGGTAGCTGATGCGTATAAAGTATTGACTGGTCTTACTATGGAAACAACTGCACTTGATTTTGCTAGAAATAAAAATGGTCACGCCTCCACATCCTTAGGTGTGCATGCATTATCTAAAGGTGATCTAGGTACAGCTATTGGTGCTGGTTCTCGTTCTGATGCAATTGGCTCTGTAGCCTTAGGTGTAGGTGCTCATGCTACACGTCAAAATGCGGTGGCTATTGGTACTGGTTCTACTACTGATTTAGTAGGTACACGTCAATTAAGTGTAAGCTACGATAAAGAAGGCAATATTGTTGACGATAACTCACCAAATAAGGCGTATACGTTCAACTGGGCTGGTGGTACAAACACAGCTGAAGGTGACGTGGTATCCTTTGGTAGTTCTGGGGCAGAACGTCAATTGAAAAACGTAGCAGCTGGTCGTGTAGCAGATGATTCTACAGATGCTATCAATGGTTCTCAGTTAAATTCTATTTCTAAAAAATTAGCTACAGGTTGGAACATTGCTGGTGATCCTAAAACTAAAGTGGCTGGTATTGGCACAGACGACCAAGTAAACTTTGTAAATGGTAATGGTACTACTGTGACTGTTACGAAACAAGAAGAAGTAAAAAATGGTAATACTGTAACCACAGCAAAAGGCGCGAATGTAAAATTCGATGTTAAAGCTGCAGATGGATCTATTACATCAAATGCAAATGGTATTTCTGTGAATACAGATGGTGATACCATTGGCAAAACAGCAGATGGCAAACTAAAAGCTAATACTGGTACTATTAATACTGGTGATGACGGAAAAGCAGCTCCTAATACAGGAGATGGAAATAAATTAGCCACTGTAGATACAGTGGTAAATGCTGTGAATAATGCTGCTTGGAAAGCAACTGCTGGAAACGATGGTTCTGGTACAGAAACTGGTAAATCAGAAGAAAAAATTAAAGCTGGCGACTTAGTTACTTTCAAAGCTGGTGACAACCTTGCTATTAAACAAGAAGGTAAAAACTTTATCTATTCCTTAAAACCTGAATTGACAGGTTTAACGAGTGCTGGTTTCAAAAATGCGGCTGGTGACACAACTGTGATTGATGGCAATGGTATGACAATTACTCCAAAAGATGCGCCAGCAAAGCCAGTATCTTTAACAAAAGATGGCTTAGATAATGGTGGCAAAACAATTAAAAATGTTACATCTGGTTTGACAAATTATGATCCTGGAACACCAAAAGCAGGTCTTGTAGATTTAAGTAAACCAGCTACAGGTACTCCAGTTCCTGATACTACAGCAGCTACTGTAGGCGATTTACGTAATATGGGTTGGGTTGTATCTTCGGACAAAACAACAGGTGAATTAACAAAAGCCTACACAGAACAAGTAAAAAATGCTGACGAAGTAAAATTCGTAGGAGAAGGTGGCGTTACTGTATCTGGTAAAACAGAGAATGGTGTTCGTACTATTACTGTGAAAGCAGAGGCTCAAGAAATGCCTGAGCAACCTGTAAGTTATACAACTGCAGATGGTACAAAAGTATATCCTAAGACAGTAACAAAACCAGATGGAACTAAAGATGTTAAATACTATTCTGAGCCAAATGGAAAAGGCACTGAGATCCCTAAAGAGAATGTAATTGCATCTATCAATGGTCCTGAAGGTACTAAAGCACCAACTACATTATCTAATGTAGCAGGCAACTTGGATGGTGCTAAAAAAGATACACAAGCGCCAACTACTGAACATGCTCCTGTTAATACAACAGATGCAGCAGCTCCTAACTATGTAAATCCTAACAATGCGGCTACTGTAGGTGACGTATTAAATGCAGGTTGGAATTTACAAAATAATGGCACTGCGAAAGATTTTGTAAAACCATATGACACTGTAAACTTTGTAGATGGTGCTAATACAACAGCTGTAGTAACTACATCTGCAGATGGTACAACAAGTGATGTAACATACAATGTAACAGGATTACCTGTAACATACACAGATAAAGATGGCAAGCCAGTATCTAAAATTGGTGATAAATACTATCCAGTGAATGAGAAAGGTCAACCTATTACTCCAGATGGTAAACCAGCTGTAAAAACTAATGCAGAAGGTAAACCAGTTGCAGAAGATGGCACTGTTATTGAGCCAGTAGATACAACAAAACCGTTAAAAACAGCTTTAGTAAATCCAACTCCAGCAGGAGATAAAACAAATACAACAGATCCAACAGCATTAAATAATGTAACATCTGGTTTGAATAAATATGGTGATACAGTTGATGGTGCACAAGTACCAGGATCTACACCTGCGAATAATGGATTAGTAGATTTATCTAAACCAGCAGATGGTAGTGAGCCAAAAGTTAGCGATAACACAGCGGCTACTGTAGGTGATTTACGTAATATGGGTTGGATTGTATCTTCTGATAAAACAACAGGTGACTTAGGAAATCCATACTCTGAGGCTGTGAAAAATGCTAACGAAGTGAAATTCGTAGGAGAAGGTACAGCCACAGTATCTGGTAAAACAGATGAGAAAGGTGTACGTACTATCACTGTAAAAGTGGATGATCAAGCGTCTGCAAATAATGCGGTATCTCCTGTAGTATACACAGATGAAAATGGTGATCGTGTATATCCTACTGGTGAAAAAGATCCACAAGGTAACCCAATCTTCAAGAAAAATCCAGATGGTACTGGCGATACTGTAACTGGTCCAGTGAAAACAAGCATTAACGGACCAAAAGGTACAAAAACTCCAGCTACGTTGGACAATGTGAAACATAATTTACCAACTGTAAATGATGCTGATAAAAAAGCATCTGATGTAGATGGTAATCCAATCGATGGCAAAAACAATACAGCAGCTCCTATTACAGCAGCAGATGCAGCTGATTTATTGAACCCAACAAAAGATGGAAAACCAAATCCTAAATTTGCTGGTAACAATGCAGCTACAGTATCTGATGTATTAAATGCAGGTTGGAACTTACAAAATAACGGCGAAGCTCGTGATTTTGTAAAACCATATGATACAGTAAACTTCGTAAATGGTGCTCATACAACAGCTGTAGTAACTACAGCAGCAGATGGCACAACAAGTGATGTAACATACAATGTAACAGGATTACCTGTGACGTTCACAGATAAAGATGGTAAACCAGTATCTAAAATTGGTGATAAATACTATCCAGTGAATGAAAAAGGTCAACCAGTTACTCCAGATGGTAAACCAGCTGTAACAACTAATGCAGAAGGTAAACCAGTTACAGCAGATGGTACTGTTATTGAACCAATCGATACCAAAGCAAATCCATTGCAATCTAATTTAGTGAATCCTAATGTAGAAAATACAAAAGAAAAACCAAATAACCAAACAACAAGTCCAACTCAATTGGGCAATGTAGCGAATGGTGCTAACACATTTGATCCAGTAGAGGATAAAAAATTAGGTAATGATGGTAAATGGTATAATGCAGCGGACGTACTTCCAAATGGTCAACCGAAAGAGAATGTACAACCAGTAGCTAAACCAGATAATGTTGGTAAAGCAGGTTTGATTGACTTCAGTAACTCTAACCCTAATAATGCAGCTACTGTTGGTGATTTACAAAACTTAGGTTGGATTGTATCTGCAGAAGGTAATAGCTACTCTGATCAAGTACGTAATACTAACGAAGTGAAATTCGTAGGTGAAGGTACAGCTACAGTTACTGGTAAAACAGATGACAAAGGTGTACGTACAATCACTGTAAAAGTAGATGACCAAGTGTCTACGAATAATGCACAAACACCTGTAGTCTACACAGATAAAGATGGTAAGAAAGTATATCCAATTAAAGGTGATGATGGCACTGTAACATATCACACAACTCCAGATGGAAAAGGTGATAATGATCAAGTTGTTCCAAATAATAATGTTGTTACATCTATCAATGGTCCTGAAGGTACAACATCCCCAACAGAATTGAAAAATGTGAAAAACAACATTCCAGCAGTGAATGATGCTGATAAAAAAGTTACAAACCCTGATGGTACAGAAAAAGGAACTGCAGGAGATGTAAACAATATCAACAAAGCTCCATTGACAGCAACGGAAGCAGCTGATTTATTGAACCCAACAAAAGATGGAAAACCTAACCCTAACTTTGTAGGTAACAATGCAGCTACAGTATCTGATGTATTAAATGCAGGTTGGAACTTACAAAACAACGGTACTGCGAAAGACTTTGTAAAACCATATGACACTGTAAACTTTGTAGATGGTGCGAATACAACAGCAGTAGTAACTACTAATGAAGATGGCACAACAAGCAATGTTACATACAATGTAACAGGATTACCTGTGACTTTCACAGATAAAGATGGTAAACCAGTATCTAAAATTGGTGATAAATACTATCCAGTGAATGAAAAAGGTCAACCGGTTACTCCAGATGGCAAACCAGCTGTAAAAACTAATGCAGAAGGTAAACCAGTTACAGAAGATGGTACTGTTATTGAACCAATTGATACAGCAAAAGATCCATTGAAATCTAATATGGTTAACCCGAATGTTGCTAATACAGCAGATGCACCAAATAATCAAACTACGACTCCAACACAATTGGGTAATGTGAAAAGTAATTTACCAACTGTAAATGATGCTGATAAAAAGGCATCTGATGTAGATGGTAATCCAATTGACGGTAAAAACAATACAGCAGCTCCTATTACAGCAGCAGATGCAGCTGATTTATTGAACCCAACAAAAGATGGAAAACCAAATCCTAAATTTGCTGGTAACAATGCAGCTACAGTATCTGATGTATTGAATGCAGGTTGGAACTTACAAAACAACGGCGAAGCTCGTGATTTTGTAAAACCATATGATACAGTAAACTTCGTAAATGGTGCTCATACAACAGCTGTAGTAACTACAGCAGCAGATGGTACAACAAGCAATGTTACATACAATGTAACAGGATTACCTGTGACGTTCACAGATAAAGATGGTAAACCAGTATCTAAAATTGGTGATAAATACTATCCAGTGAATGAAAAAGGTCAACCGGTTACTCCAGATGGTAAACCAGCTGTAACAACTAATGCAGAAGGTAAACCAGTTACAGAAGATGGTACTGTTATTGAACCAATCAATACTGATGAAAATCCATTACAAACTAATTTAGTGAATCCAAATGTTGCTAACTCTAAGGAAGCACCAAACAACCAAACGACAAGTCCAACACAATTGGGCAATGTAGCGAATGGTGCTAACACATTTGCTCCAGTAGATGGCAAAAAAATGGCTAATGATGGTAAATGGTATCCAGCGGATCAAGTAGAGCCTAATGGTCAACCTAAAACAGGGGCAGCACCAGTAGACGTACCAGCTAACATTGGTAAAGCAGGTTTGATTGACTTCAGCAAGTCTAACCCTAATAATGCAGCTACGGTAGGTGATTTACAAAACTTAGGTTGGATTGTATCTGCAGAAGGTAATAACTACTCTGATCAAGTACGTAATGCTAATGAAGTGAAATTCGTAGGTGAAGGTACAGCGAGTGTTACTGGTAAAACAGATGAGAACGGTGTACGCACTATCACTGTAAAAGTGGATGACCAAGTATCTACGAATAATGCACAAACACCTGTGAACTATACCAATAAAGATGGTAAAAAAGTATATCCAGTAAAAGATGAAAATGGCAATGTAACTTACCATACTACTCCAGATGGAAAAGGTGCAGGAGATGAAACAGTACCAGCAGGTGATGTGATTACATCTCTAAATGGTCCTGAAGGTACAACCGCTCCAACAACATTGAATAATGTGAAAAACAATATCCCAGCAGTGAATGATGCTGATAAAAAAGTTACAAACCCTGATGGTACAGAAAAAGGAACCGCAGGAGATGTAAACAATATCAACAAAGCTCCATTGACAGCAGCGGAAGCAGCTGACTTATTGAAACCAACAAAAGATGGAAAACCTAACCCTAACTTTGCTGGTAACAATGCAGCCACAGTATCTGATGTATTAAATGCTGGTTGGAATTTACAAAATAATGGCGAAGCTCGTGATTTTGTGAAACCATTTGATACTGTAAACTTTGTAAACGGTGGTAATACAACTGCAGTGGTAACTACAGCAGCAGATGGCACAACAAGCGATGTGACTTTCAATGTAACAGGCTTACCAATTACATATACAACAGCAGATGGTAAACCAGTATCTAAAGTGGGCGATAAATATTATCCAGTAAATGAAAAAGGTCAACCAATTGGTCCAAATGGTAAACCAGCTGTTAAAACAGCTCCAAATGGTGACTTATTAGATGAAGCGGGTAATGTAATTCAACCAATTGATACAGCAAAAGATCCATTGAAATCTAATATGGTTAACCCTAATGTTGCTAATACAGCAGATGCACCAAACAATCAAACTACGACTCCAACACAATTGGGTAATGTAGCGAATGGTGCGGAAACTTTCAAACCGGCAGATGATGTAAAATTAGCGAATGATGGTAAATGGTATCCAGCAGATCAAGTAGAGCCTAATGGTAAACCGAAAAAGGATGCTACACCTGTTGCTAGCCCATTGGTAGCAAAAAATAAAGCTGGGGATGTTCTTGAAAAAGGTAATGATGGTAACTGGTATAAAGCTAGTGATTTAGAAAAAGGTGAACCTAAGCCTAATGCAGAGGAACAATTCCCAGAGGAAAAACCAGAAAATGCTGATAAAGCAGGATTGATTAACTTTGAAAACTCTAACCCTAACAACGCAGCTACTGTGGGAGATTTACAAAACATGGGCTTTGTTGTATCTGCCAAAGATAATGGCTATACAGAGCAAATGCGTAATGCCAATAAAGTAGAGTTCAAAGGTGATAATGGTGTACAAGTAACTGGTAAAACATTAGCTGATGGTACTCGTGAAATTACTGTAGCTTTAAAAGAAGGCCGTGTAACAAATAATGTGATCATTACTGATGCAGATGGTAAAGAAGTTAAGGCTGTACGTGGTGAAGATGGTAAAATCTATAAAAAAGACCCTAAAACTGGCAAAGCTATGAAAGAAGAGTTTCCAATCAAACCAACAGACACAGTAAGAAACGATGGTGATGGGTATGTAACAGGTAACTCTGTAGCTACAGCTATCCAAAAATCTGGCTGGAATATTGGTATTGGATCCACAGATAAAGCTTTCAGTGAAGAGGCTAAAACATATGAAAGAGTTAATCCTAAGGATAACGTAAAATATGTGAATGGTGCGAATACAACAGTATCTATGGTAGTGGATGCAGCGGAAGATAAAGATGGTGCTACAGTAACAACTACGTATGTAAAAGTAGATGTAAACCGTGACCTTCATATCGACAGTGTAACAACTGGTGGTCCTGCAAAAGATAAAGCTGGTAACCCATTGAAACAAGTTAATGGGGAATACTATCCAGAAAATGCATTAGTAAATGATGGAAAAGTATATCCAGCAGGTACAGTGATGATCGATGGCAAACCATATCCAGCAGGTTCTGCAAAAGACCCTAAAACAAAAACGGTTCTTAAAGATGGTAAACCAGCTCCAGAAGCACAACCATTAAGAGCAACTCCAAAAGATCAGTTAGCAGATGGTAAAGACGGTGCTATGACTGTGAAAGACGCTAAAGGTAACGATGGCGTATCTGCTACAGCTAAAGATGGTAAAGGTACTTTAACATTGAAAGATGCTGGCAAAGATGGTAAAGATGCTTCTCAAGTAGATATTTCTACAGCAAAAGCACCTGCTGATTTGGAAAATACACCAAAAGATGCAGTTCGTGCTAATGATGGTAACTGGTATGCACCAGCAGATGTTACAGTAGAAGTAAAAGATGGAAAAACTGTAGTAACACCAAAAGCAGGTAAAACTCCGATTCCAAATGCACCAACTATGGATCGTATCCAATACACAGGTACAGATGGTAAACCTCGTAATGTAGCTACTATGGATGATGGCCTTCGTTTTGTAGGTGATGATGGACAAACTATCAGTAAACCGTTGAATTCCACTATGGAATTTACAGGTGGTAACCGCGAAAATGGTAAGCCAGTGGCGAAAGCAGATACAACAACAGGCAATATTGGCGTATTCCATGACAATGGTAAATTATCTATTCAATTAGCAAAAGATCTAGAGAAAATGAGTTCTGCTAATTTTGAGAACCCAGATGGAACTTCTACTAAGATTACTGGTAATGGCTTATCCATCACTCCTGAAACAGCTAAATTGAAAGATCCAAAAACTGGAAAACCAATCCTTGATAAAGATGGTAATCCAAAAGTAGATCCTACAAAAGTAGTATCCTTTGGAGCTCCAACTGCTGTGACTGATCCAAAAACTGGAAAACCTATGGTAGATCCAGCGACTGGAAAACCAGTGATGAAATCTGGCATCTCTGCAGGTGGTCAAGTGATGGCGAATGTGGCACCAGGTGTCCTTGATACAGATGCGGTTAACGTATCTCAGTTGAAAGGTGTAGCGAATAACATCAATATGCGTATGAACCGTATGGGTGCGCAAGCTGCAGCTATGGGTGCATTACGTCACTTACAATATGATCCATTAGAGCCAACAACAATTATGGCTGGTGTGGGTACATATAAAGGTGAAGCTGCCTTAGCATTAGGTATTGCACATTACAAAAATGAGTCTACCTTATTCCATGCAGGAGCATCTATTGGTAGCCGTGGTGATGAATTAATGGCGAACGCAGGTGTGAGCTGGAAATTTGGATCCCGTGCAGATGAAACGGCAGTAAAAGACACATTCCGTCAAGGTCCTATCAGTTCTTCTTATACTTTACAAGATAAAGTATCAGCCTTAGAAGCACAAAACCAAGTGCAAAAAGATGAAATTAATAACTTAAAAGCACAATTAGCGGAAGTGCTTCAATATGTTAAGAAAGGTTAATCTTTCTTACAGAGGTATATTTCTTAGAAGAATGATATAGAAATCTGTGACTAAGATAAAAGGGCTGCAATGGATATGTAATGACATATTGTATTGCAGCTCTTTATCGATTTTGTATAATTAACGCAATTTATTGATAAAATATTAGTGTATATCGAAAATTATAGTATACAAAAGATATTGATATGGTGTATAATATGTATTATTGACTTACACTTATACTAAACTAGAATCATATTATGTAATGTTTGAAATGGGAGAATAACATTGAAAAAAGCAATTTTAACAGCAGCGTTATTAGTAACAGTAGGCTCTAGCTTTGCTATGAGTGATGAATTGTATAGCCAAAAGAATCCAGCAAACGTAACAGGCGTAGCTGTTGGCTATGAATTAGTAGCACCAATGCAAGAAACAGTAGTAGCTGTAGAAGATTTGGGTAAAGTATTGGAACGTGCTCATGAAGTTCGTCAAGATTTGGTGAAACGCCAAGTAGCTGGTGAACGTTTGACAGATCGTCAAGATCGTTTTGTTAAACATGATGTAAACCAAGACTTCCTTACTGTATTAGATCGTAACTTAACTAACCGTGTGGAATTCTTCAAACGTGCTCATAACTGGAATGGTGATAACAAATACGAACATTCTGGTAACTATGAAACATTCCTTAATAAACATAATGAAAAGGCTACAGAAGCTGTAAATGGTTATAGCAATAGCTATGGTTGGAATGTGTTACGCAATGTGCGTCAAGATGCATTATCCAATGTAAAAGCAGTATTGGATCAACAAGGTGAAACTGTTCGTGGCGAAGATATTGCAAAAGCAATTCTTGCTGCAACAAGCAACAATGCAGCGACTGTAAATAACGAAGAACTTCGTTACTACATTAACGAACTTGTTTGGTACACTGCAAAACAAACAGTAAAAGAAACAAATAAACAATTATCTCATGTTTTAAAATAATTGAGAGATTCATAGGATTATAGTATCCTCTTTGAAGTGATAGAGAATGATTTGTCAGAAGGCAATCATTCTCTATTTTTATATGGGATGCATGTGTTAGCCTATAGTATTCATTATAAAAACTACCTGCTATAATACTAAGGAAAGCTATATAAATCATTAGAGAAATAGTGTATACTATACGTATGATATGGAATACTTGGAATATTGAAAGTACTTTCGTTCTACGAAAGATGATGTGTTATAAAACTATACTATATACTATTGTAAACGTTATATGAGTATAAGAAAGGATACCTATGCAAGAGATTGTAGTAGGCGGTTTATATCGTCATTTTAAAGGCATGTTGTATTATGTGATTGATATTGCTATTCATTCCGAAACAGATGAACCTCATGTGGTGTACCAACAGTTGTATGGTGAGCGCAAAACGTTTGTACGTCCCCTAGTGATGTTTGCTAGTGAAGTGGATCATGAAAAATATCCTGATGTGGAGCAGAAAGATCGCTTTCAGTTGGTCAATGGTTGGGATGTAGAACAGCAGTTGCGGTAAGGGGGTTCTGTGAATAGGAAATATTTTTTCTTTGATATTGATAATACACTAGCAGTGTGGCCTGATGGAACGATTCCTGAAAGTGCTCAATACTCCTTGGAGTATTTGCAGGATAAAGGGCATCACGTGGCACTTGCTACGGGCCGTTTACAGGCAGATGCTATGCGCTTTGCCAAGATGGCAAAGACTCCGAACTTTGTGGCTGATGGGGGCTATAGCATTACAGAAAATTATGAAGTGCAATGGATGCAGGGCATGGACCGGGACCGCTGCGTGCAGTACCTTAAGTATTTAACAAGCCACAATGTGCCTTGGGGAGTGACCCACAAGAATGAATTTGTCCGTATTACTCCTTATGAAAGCGTCCTAGCATGGAATCCTAAGTGGGATATGATGCAAAATGAAGTCGTATCAGACTTGGTGCCTGAGGATATCGAGCATTTTTACAAGGTCTATGCGTTCATCACAGAAGAAGAGGAACAGCGACGTGGCATTGTACACATGACGAAGGATTTGATTCGCTATGGAGAAGGATGCATTTTGTTTGAACCTATGGATAAGGCTTATGGCATTCGGAAAATGATCGATGGCTTTGGCGCATCTTATCAAGATGTCATCGTATTCGGCGACGGCTATAACGACCTGTCCATGTTCCGACCAGATTGGCTGAACATTGCCATGGGGAATGGCCGTGACGTACTGAAAGAAAAAGCTGACTTTGTGACTGCATCTTGCTATGATGATGGGATTTATAAAGCATTGCAACATTTTGGTTTCATACCGAAACAGTTTTAGTATGAATGAAGTGGATAGTATACTTTCACCATAACTATATGAAGCGGTTTGAACATCAAAATTAGTTATAGTATAATAAAGCGTAGATATATCGAAATGGGTCTTAAAAGGAGGACATACCATGGATTTAATTCAAAGTTTAAAAGAGCAAGCAAAAGGCTTGGGTAAAAAAATTGTATTGCCAGAATTCGAAGATAGCCGTGTCATCGAAGCAGCGGCTGCGATTTTGAAAGAAGGTTTCTGCGTGCCTGTATTGGTGGGTGCAGAAGATAAAATTCAAGCGGCAGCTACAGCAGCTGGTGTATCTTTGGAAGGTGCTGAAATCATCAACCCAGCTACATTCGGCGAATTAAACAAAATGGTAGATACATTTGTAGAATTGCGCGCGAAAAAAGGCATGACACCTGAAAAAGCACATGCTACTATGACTGGCGATGCGTTATTCTTCGGTGCTATGTTAGTGCGTTTAGGTTTGGCTGACGGCATGGTAGCAGGTTCTGCAAGCCCTACAGCAAACGTACTTCGTGCAGCTATCCAAGTGGTAGGTACACAAGCTGGTTTGAAAACTGTATCTAGCTCTATGCTTGTGATCACTGATAAAAAAGAATACGGCGATAACGGATTGTTGATTTTCTCCGATTGCGGCGTTATCCCTAACCCAACATCTGAACAATTGGCTGATATTGCTGAGTCCAGTGTTGGTAAAGCTCGTTCCGTAGCAGGCATGAAAGAACCTCGCGTATCCTTCTTGTCCTTCTCCACAAAAGGATCTGCTTCTTCTCCAGAAGTTGATAAAGTGGTAGCAGCTGTAGAAGACTTGAAAGGCCGTAACGTAGACTTCGCATTCGATGGTGAATTGCAATTAGATGCGTCCATCGTTCCATCCGTAGCAGAACGTAAAGCTCCAGGATCTCAAGTAGCTGGTAAAGCTAACATCTTGATTTTCCCTGACTTACAAGCTGCTAACATTGGTTACAAATTAGTACAACGTTTTGCTGGCGCTACTGCTATCGGACCAATTATTCAAGGTTTAGCAAAACCAATCCATGACCTTAGCCGTGGTTGCTCCGTAAGCGATATCGTTGACCTTTGTGCGATTGCTGCAGTGGAAGCAAACTAAGTCGTCTCTTGCTACGTTATGTAGCCTGTGGCGTTTTACCTGAATAGGATAAAGGGAAGACCGCAATACACCCCCTCAGAAACGCATTTCATGATGTTTCTTCGGAGGTATATTGCGGTCTTCTTGTGTTTATGTGATTCGGTCAGTAAGGAACGCCACAAGGCTACTACACCTAAGGGCGTTCCTCAGAGAAAGAAGTCCTAAAATGCTTATGGCTCACATGGGTATTAAATAATAGAAGCAATTCTATTCCCCACAACGAAAGGTCATAGACTTTCACAAGAAAACCATCCTGAGGTGCATACCTTGGGAGGGTTTTTCTAATTTGTGCTTTTAGTGTTACCTGACATGTGATATAATGGGAATATAAAAAGAGAGCCAATAACGTGGTGGTAGCGTTAGGCTCATCTGGGATATAGAATGGGCCTAACGTGCATAAGTAGTAGGAATACTTATTATAGCGTTAGGCTTTTCACATATTTAAAGATTATTTCTTCAAATAAGTGAGTAATGCTAATAGGAACATAGCGAATAAAATCATGATAGAAATTGCTTCGAATACGGTTATATTACTCACCTCCCTTACTAAGTAAGAAAGATGAACCTAACTCACGTTAGAGACTCTCATGGCTATAGTATATCATAATAATATTCGTAATGTGAAAAATAAAGTAATTACTAATAAAAGGGCAATCCGTTTTCTAATCTTTTGTAGGTTGATTGGGCGTGACAGATTGCCTTTTTATATATGTGAAAAGGAAAATATGTTATAATGAAGGTAATCAATAAAATTATCAATTAGGAGTTAATATGAAAGTTACCTATTTAGAACATAGCGGTTTTGTCATTGAAGATGGCAGACGGGCCTATGTATTTGATTACTGGAAAGATCCAGCCGGAGTGATAGATACATTAGTAGCACAAGGTTACGAGTTACATGTTTTTGTATCCCATATCCATCATGACCATTACGTGAAATCAATTTTCAAATATTTACCATATATACACAGTGTTTGGTACCATGAAGATGTGCCAGCTTTGCGAGATATTTTCAAGGAATTGCAGGAGACAGCAGGGGATAAGCAAGATGCTGAGAAAGCTAGTTTGGTGTTAGAAAGAATCAAACAAGGGTGTTCTAATCAAGGCCAAAATATGACAGAGAAACATCTAACAGAAGAATTGGTACAACATGTGTTTTCTTTGCACTCCATGAAAGTAGGCGACACATTAGAATCAGATAATCTGACTGTCACCATGTTTGGTTCCACTGATGAAGGCGGTTCATTCTTGGTGGATACAGGTACGCATCGCATCTTTCACGCAGGAGATTTAAACTGGTGGCATTGGTCTGGAGATACGCCTGAGAATATTGCAGAGGCAAAAGCGTTAAAGGAGAAAGAATTTGCACCTCTAATAGGTTTGTCTGTGGATATTATGATGTTTCCTGTAGATGCTCGATTAGAAGTAGCTCGTGAGTGGGGAGCCTTAGAAGTGTTAGGTATAATGAACACGAAACTATTTATTCCTATGCATGCCAATGGATCTATTTGGGTGCCCTCGGAAACATTCCGCCACACATACCCAAACCAACGTTGCTGGATTCCGGAACAACCGGGTGATGTAATAGAGGATGTGAACTAAATGACAGTGTGGTTACAACGTCATGGAGCAACGGCGTTACTAGTACTGATGAGTGTCATATTCTTAGTCTCCTATCCCTTGCATAGAGATCCTTTATGGGGTCTCATCACGCATATTTCAGGGGCTGCCATGATTGGTGGCTTAGCTGACTGGTATGCGGTGACAGCACTGTTTACGAAACCCTTGGGGATTCCTTTCAAAACGGCGCTCATCCCTAGGAATAAGGAACGGTTCGTGGAAATGGCACGGCATATGATGGTGGACGAACTCCTTCGGGTATCTCATATGTACGAGGTACTGAAACAGGAACGTGTACCAGGGCGGATTGTGTCATTTATGAACAGTGCCACTGGTCGGGGGTATGTGCATGTGTGTTTTGAGGAACTGAAAGACCATGTGTTGCCCTATGTGAAAGAAAATTTACTGCAAGAGCAATTGCTAGGGCACATCAAGAATGGTGTGGAGTCTTGGCGCGTGACGCCTTTTGTGGTTAGTTTGTGCCGTCAGCTGTTAGAACCAGAACGAGCAGAGGTGCTATGGATGCACATCAACCGTATGCTTCAACGATTGCTAGCGGCGGAAGGGATTCGCCCCTACTTATTAGGGCTAGTATCCTCTGTGATGAATCGCTATGCAGACCATTCATTTTTGCGAGAATTGGCGTTAGCATTAGGTGGGGAGTCACTTTCACCGGAATACATTACACACATGATACAGGTGAAAGGCTGTGCCTATTTGATGAGCCAAGAATCCTTGCAGTCGCCCTTGGGGTCTGCAGTATACACGAAGGCTCGATGGGCAGTGGATGAACTTGCACAGAATGGACAGTGGCAACAAAAACTAGAAGATAAAAAGAATGCTTGGTTCCGAGAATTCATCGAAGACGGCTATGTGTTGGAAGATACGTTAGACCTTGCGCGTTATGTAGAGCAAGGGGAAACGGAATTATATCATTTCTTTGAGCGCTTGGAAACGAATGCTGTAAAAGGTCGCAAGGCAGAGCGGTTTATTTTATTCCAATTGTTGCATGTCTTAAATTACGTACGCCCTTGGATTGAACACATCGTCGTGCGCGAGATGAATCGATTCACACCAGAGGAAATTACCCGCATATTACAATCTAAACTGGGTTATGATTTGCAGATGATACGCATCAATGGGTCCTTAGTAGGTGCTATTTTAGGTGGTCTCTTCTATGGATTGACTTTGCTGAAAGGAGGGATCCTATGAGCCCTCGTATGATAGAAACTACTAGGAATCTCTATACAACCTATGCGAATCGCTTGCTGCTCACCATGGCGGTTTTGTTTGGCTTGGTATGGTGGGGACAGTGGTATATCACGGCTCCTTGGTATGATGGGTTGTATTGGTTTGTTCAATCTGCTCTCATCGGTAGCGTAGCGGACTGGTTTGCGGTGACTGCTTTATTTCGAAAGCCTTTGGGTGTGTCCTTTCATACGGAACTGATTCCACGGAATAAGAATCGCCTTATTGAGGGGATTATCCGCATGGTGAATACGAAACTTCTCACCTATGATCAATGTAAAAGGGCTATTGAACGGGTACAGTTTGTACCGTTTATAGACCAATATATTCGTAGTGATGTAGGACGGAATACGGTGCGCCAAGGGATTGCCACCGTGCTGTCGGAGTTGTGGGAGCGACGTAGTGATCGGGAGTGGGCCCAATGGGGTGCACAACGGTTGCGGAAATTTTTGCATAATCAGTCTTTTATCGGTCCTATGCAACAGACTTTACTACATGTGTGTGAGCACAATCGTTATGAAAGTGTGGTCATTCGCGGCATCGACTATTTGCAGAGGGCTCTGTATACACCGAAGGCACAGCAATGGCTAGAAGCGGTTATTGAGGAAGAAATCGAAAAGCGCAAGAAAGATGTAGTGTCTGCCATGCTCATTGGACTTTCAGAAGGATTGAACATCGTGAACGTCCAAGAAATGGCACGGGCCATCATCGAAGAAGTGCATCAAATGTTGGAGCGCTGGAAACAGCCGAACAGTACGGAACGCCTCGTGTGGTTGCATCAATGGGTAGGACCTTTGCAACATATGGCGTCGAACCGAAGCATCACAAAGACCTTGGACGATGCTATTCAACAGTGGATCGATGTGCAAGATTGGGAGCTCATGTTAGAAGAGTATGTATGCCCACGGATTCGTGAAGGCATGGTATCTGCGGATGGGACATCGCCAATGGCCATTGCGTTGGA
Source organism: Veillonella sp. CHU594 (assembly GCF_003992265.1). Classification (NCBI taxonomy): domain Bacteria; kingdom Bacillati; phylum Bacillota; class Negativicutes; order Veillonellales; family Veillonellaceae; genus Veillonella; species Veillonella sp. CHU594. The sequence goes on along the minus strand of NZ_RQVB01000013.1, from coordinate 10,806 downwards.
ATCGAGTTTTCAAGAGTTGTGGAATCATTACTGTGAAGAGCCGGGCATGGTGGAACGGTTAGAAGAAGCCTTAACTCATATTATGCTGCACATTGCTTCGAAGAGCCATGGGTTTATCGGTATCATCATCCGTGAAGTACTACAAAGCTTAAGTACAGAACGGTTCATCCATTTTATTGAAAGTAAGGTGGAAGAAGACCTTGCTTGGATCCGCATTAACGGTGCCCTCGTAGGCGGCGTAGCAGGATTGGGGACCTGGTTGTTCTTGTATTATGTGTATGAGCCAGTGTTGCATGGACTAGGAATACTATAATTTCTAGAAAATATTTTATAGTGTAAGCGGAGTGCAGTTCTATAGTGTGGATGTATTTCGATTGGAATAGAATGTATATGGCTGTTTTCTGATTGGATTAATAGTATATAGGATACACGTTCTGTGATGCGCATTGTTTAGCAAATCGAATATATATTAAAAAACAGGGGACCCAGATTCGATGGAATCGGGTCCCCTGTTCTCATTTGAAAGTTCTATATGGTTGCAGCTCTCTAATTGAGACATATAGGTAATGAAAAGTTTCGTTGTTACAGTGATAGGATTATGCTTCTTGCACGGTGTTAAGGTTGAGCTCCAAGTCTTTGATCATTTGTAGATCATCTAATGGAGAGCGACCAGCTGTTGTTAGGTAACCACCCACCATAATACCGTTCAAACCACCTTTTAATGCGTAAGATTGTAAGTCACGAAGGTTCACTTCACGACCGCCAGCCGTACGAATCAAAGCCTTTGGCAATACGAAACGGAACACAGCAAAGGTTCGAAGAATTTCCAATGGAGGAATTGGTTTATTGTTTTCGAATGGTGTGTTCTTGATAGGGTTAAGAATGTTCAAAGGAACGGAGTCTACCCCTAATCGTTTTAACTCGAATGCCATTTCAACACGTTGCTCTTTGGTTTCATTCAATCCCAAGATACCGCCGGAGCAAACACGAATGCCTGCCTTTTGTGCATTGGAGATAGTGAACATTTTATCTTCATAAGAGTGTGTTGTACAAATGTCTGGGAAATGGCTTGGTGCTGTTTCGATGTTGGAGTGATAACGTGTCACACCAATTTCTTTTAATTGCACGGCTTGCTCGTAAGTCAATAAACCAAGGGAGCAACAAATCTCTAACCCAGTTTCTTTACGAATACGAGTGAGAGCGCTCAAGATTTGCTCGAACTCTTTTGGGTTGTTTGTGTTACGGCCACTTGTAACGATGGAGAAGCGGATAGCGCCAGCTTCTTTCGCTTTTTTAGCAGCGTTAACGATTTCATCCTCTTCCATGAAAGGATACACAGTAACACCAGTGTCATGATGGGCGGATTGAGCACAGAATTTACAGTTTTCTGGGCATTTACCGGAACGGGCGTTCACGATGGCACATAGGTCTACTGTATCGTCATTGAACTTTTGACGGATTTTATCAGCCATAGCTAAAAGAATCATAGTGTCTTCGTCAGATGTGTGAATCAGCTGCTCTGCCTCTTCACGAGTGATCTCGCCACCATCTAATACTTTTTGCGCGTAGGCTATGATTGTTTCATAGGAAATAGATTTGGATACAGTTTCCATAATTACACCTCGTAATAGTTGTTTGATTTTAATGACTACATCATAATGACTACATTATATAATTATTGTTAACTTGCGTCAATAGTATAAGCGTTAACAGAGAGCGGAGATTATTTTGCTATGCAGGTATTCTGCGCTTATAGAATTTTATTCCATATGTAGAATTTGTGGTATAATGGGTTCGTAGAAGAGTTAATGACGTGTTGTTAGGCTCATCTCTTCCTCGTAAGGGAGGAGGTGGTTGCTATGACTAAATATGAAAAAATCTCCTTGATGATTTCTATTGTTAGTTTAGCAATTCAGTTCATTGATCTAGTAAAATAGACAATGAAAAAGCCTAACGGATAAGGTCTCACACACCTTAGCACGTTAGGCATATTTCATTTTGCATTCTTTTGAGATGAGCCTAACGCCAGCACACGTTATTAGCTCTTCTTGTTTATATGCTAAGTATAGCATTGTTTATTGCTAAATGCAAATATCACTAGACTTTACGTGAATATATGGAGAAAAATCGTTGTAATTTTTGGTGTAGTCATTTTTCGTGTTTACTTTTATAATAGAGAGTAAGAATATATTTTAGAAATAATAGCTTAATTTTTGGGGATAATGGAGTAATAAAAGGAACCGCCCAAGAACTGAGAGTTAAAGATAGATATATACATGTAAGGGCGTAAGGTTTGTTATTCTGGAGGGCCTAGATGATTGTCCTAGATGCAAATGCAGGGATTCCCATGTACGAGCAGGTATATGAGGCTGTAAAAGTACATATTGAGCAGGGCTTATACCGTCCAGGGGAACGGCTTCCTTCTATACGATCTATGGCGGCACAGTTAGGGGTCAGTAAGATTACGGTGGAACAAGCCTATCTACAACTGGCTACGGAAGGATATATTCAAGCTCATAACAAGGCCCCTTATGAGGTATTGGAGATTGTGCAGCCTCTAGGTGGCGATTGTGATACTATGATGCAGAATTATCCTACATGGAATATGTCCTGTGAAGGAAGTCTTTCACCAGTGAAATCTCCGATTCTCTACAATTTTGCTACCGGAGACATGGATCCAGAAGGATTTGATTTTAAGCGATGGAAGCGTTTTATTGGATATGCCTTACGAGATACGAAACGTCTTATGACCTATGGTCAATTAGAAGGGGAACCAGAACTGCGGGGTGCGTTGAATCAATATTTGCAACAGGCACGAGGTGTAAGAGCTACAGCAGATCGTATTCTTGTGACTAGTGGTACTCTTAATTCTTTGCAAATGATCGTCTCTTTATTGCAACGTCAAGGAAAATCTAAGGTGGCTTTGGATCGTCAAAGTCCTAGTTTTGCGAAAGCAGTTTGGAAGGACTATGGATTTTCTGTGCTAGAACTAGATATGCGTTCTCCGGGGCGAATCCATACTCTTCAAAAAGCGCAGATAGATGTGGTCTATTGTATGCCATCTCATGGAGATAGTATGGGACGCATCATGACGATACAAGAACGAATGGAATTGTTGCGATGGGCTCAGCATAAAGAGGCATATATTATCGAGGATGACTATGATAGTGAACTTCGTTATTATGGGAAGCCTGTATTATCCTTACAAGGAATGGATAGAAATGATTGCGTGATTTACATGGGCACACCATCGAAGGTATTACCACCTTCTATTCGATTAAGCTATCTTGTATTGCCAATCACTTTGTATAAAGACTTTCATAGTCATCGTAAAGATTACGGGCAAAGTGCTAGTGTCCTAGAACAGTTGGCATGGGCTATGTATATGAATGCAGGGGAATGGAATAAACAAATTCGTCGGCTTCGAAAACACTATTTAGAAAAAAGTAAGTATTTTACTAGTTTATTGCGACGCTATTTGGGTGATACTTATGAAGTGGTTGCTCCTGAAGGAGGAGTCTATGCAGGGGTGCGACTCAGGTATGTGGATGGAGAACAGTTGGTATTACGAGCCTTAGCATCGGCTTGTGATGTTAAGGTGTTAGATACGGTGGACACCGATATGGTGGAGGTTTTATTGTCTTTTAGCGGTATTCCTACCTGTGAATTAGAACGGGCAGTACAGGTATTAGCAAAGGCATGGAAAGGGTTATAATATGGGTATACCATTTAGATTTATACAATGTGGGGATCTCCATTTAGGGGCGCCTTTTCGCTATTTAAAATCATTTGGCAGATCCTTAGATGCAGCCATGGTACGTGCTACCTATACATCCTTTCAGAATATTGTAAATCTAGCTATTCGTCAGCGTGTAGCAGCAGTTCTGGTTACAGGTGATGTATATGATGGAGTAGACCATCCTTTAGAAGCAGAGATGCATTTTGTACGTGGATGTGAAAGTTTGGATAAGGAACAGATTGCTGTTTATGTAGTACAAGGTAATCATGATCCTGCTGATAGTTGGAAACGACATATGCCGTTGCCAAAGAATGTGCATATCTTTTCATCTGAACGGGTGGAACGGTTTCCGCTTCTAGTGCGAGGACAAGAGGTAGCGGGTCTCTATGGCCGGAGTATTGACCATAGTACTCAATATGAAGATATGGCCTCTACTATTCATCCGTTACGGAGCGATCCTTTTTCCATTGCCCTTGTGCATGGTACGGTAGGCATACATGAAGGGCATGATCAGACAGGACCTTGTACACTGGAATCCTTGCGTAGTATTCCTATTCAATATTGGGCTTTTGGGCATGTTCATAAGCGTCAAATTATTAGCGATCATCCATATATTGTGTATGCAGGAAACACACAAGGATTGCATCGTGGTGAAAGCGGACCGAAAGGTTGCTATGTAGTGGATGTATCTAGTCGTGGTGCTGTAGAAACGCAATTTTATGAGACGAATGCCATCCGTTTTGCTGAAGAGACTATTGATTTAGGACAAGTAAAATCTGTATTGGAAATGTTAGAAATGTTGCGTCACAAAAAAGAGATGTTACGGAAATCTTATATATCTATTTTGTTATCGATTCGCTTGATAGGAGCAGGACCTTTATCAGAGATGGCACGAGATAGCAAGGTTCGAGCTACTTGGATAGAGGAATCTCATGCTGAAGAGACAGGTAAATATGGAGTGTATATTATCGGTATCGATTGTGAATTAGGTAGTATTAGTCATCCAAGTATAGCACCGGGGATGATTAGGGATTATGTGAAAGCTATCGATTCCATGCATACGGGGATAGAAGCACTAGAAATGATTGTAAAAGCTCGCCCAGAATGGAAGCGATTAGGAACGCATAGTCGACTAGTGACAGAGGCTATGTTGCAATCTGCCTATGAAAAGGCGAGACGTGATGGAGTCCGTTTATTACAGGGGAATGATCATGAAGATTAAAGAGATATATATAGAACAATATGGCCCCTATACTAAGTGGAGATTTCAGCCCCATGATACAGGATTACATGTGTTATATGGACCGAACGGGAGCGGAAAAACTACATTGCTCCAAGCCTTTCGTGGTATTTTACTGGGAACAAAGAGGAAAGAAGAGCCTGTAGATGGATATATTCTAGTGGAGCGAGGAGGTCACACATACCATATTGGGCGTAAAGGAAAAGAACTAGACTTTTACGAGGTAGGAGGAGAGCGCTATACCGTAGAGCCAGCAGAATTATGGTGGCAAGGACTAGATAAAAAGACGTACGATCGCATTTTTGCTATTACCTTAGATGATCTACAAGGGGTAGACATCATACAGGAAGTAAACGTGAGAACTCGGTTTTTTGGTGCTGAGGGCGGAGAATCTCTGGGTACACTTGTGAAAGATGTAGATGAATTAGCCAGTCAGTTATTAGTAGCATCACCTACTGGTAAGCGAACCATTAATGCTTTGTTGGACCGTTTGCAAGAGTCAGAACAGGAAATCCGTAAACTTCAGCAAGGAGAACAGGAGTATTATACATGGCAAGCTTCTTTAGTAGAGCTAGAACAGAAAGAAACTGCATTGCAAGAGCAACGGCAAGAGCGCAAGGAGTATCTACAAGAAGTGGAACGTGTTTTGCGTGCTTGGGATACGTATAAACGGGCAGAAGAAGCAAAACAACATATGCATCAATTCCATGTGAATGAGCCTTTAGAACGAGAAACGTTTTTAGCGTTAGATGAAGAAATTCGTCGCTGCCAAGAGTATATGCGTGTGTGGCGTGGTAAAGAGGAAGGGCTAGTACCAGATAACTTTGATCCCGAAGATAGGCTTGGAATGTATGAGCAAGAAATTGAAAGTTTGTACCAAGAGATATCTAAGTGGACACAGTTAGAAAAAGAATGCCGTGAAGGAGATCTCTATCTAGAAAAAGTACAGGCGCAACTGGCAATCATAGGAAAATCTCATAAGTATTGGCGTGATGTAGAAGAGTTTCCTAGAGATGTGAATTGGCATGATGGGGAACAAGCAGCACGGCAATTACGAAGTGCTCGTGAAGCCTATGAGGCATGGCAACGTCGAGAGCCGTTTCCACAGGATGATAGAGCCCTTCAGGTAGCTGATGCAGTGAGAGGGCTAGAAGAAAAACAAACTGCCCTAGAAGCTCTCAAGAATGCATACCTATTAGGACAACAGGCTGAGCCTGAGGTAATAGTGAAATCGGGACGAGCTTACTATATAGGTGGAACAGTATTAGTAGTGTTAGGTATAATCCTATTAGCTTGGCATATGACTTATGCAGATGTGTTTGGTACACAGGCTATAGCGGGCATCCTAGGGGTATTGCTAGGCGTGGCTCTAATAGTTCAAAAATATAAGGCGAGAAAAACAGATTCAGTAGGTGCGAACACATCTGTTAAAGACTTCTCAAGTTTGGAAGAGATAGCTAAACGAACTATGCCAACTACGGAAGAGGAGTATGAAAGTTTACTTTCAGATATACAGGAAGTAGCGGAACAAATCAAAGGCTATGAAGAGGATGTAAGCCATTTTAAGGCTTACGAAGTAATGAAAGCGCAGTGGGTGACGGAAGGTAAAACCTTGGAAGCGGCAGGCACTGAGGCCATGGATGTCTGGGAAGCCTGGTTGCCAAAGGCGGCTAAACAGACGAACCGAGATGATGCATTCTATGGCATGAAAGAAGAATATCAAGCGTATCATGAGCGATTACGTGAGTTTGAGGGCTACCAAAAGCAAGTGGGCTTGCATCATGAACAATTGGATGCGATTGTGAATCGGTGTCGAAAATTGTGGAGCTCCTTGCAGTTGCAGACATTGCCATCTATCGTAGAGCTGCGTGTAGTCTATCATCAATTGCAATTACATAAGCAGAATCGTGTGCGGTGGGAGCAAAAGGAAAGCCAGCGTAAAAACTATCGTGAAGAATATGCTACGTGGAGCAAGAAAGAAAAAGAGTTATTCTTAGCCCAAGAAGAGTTGATTCAAAAAGGTGGTGCTAAGAGTGCGGCAGAATATCGTCAGCGCTTATTGGAACAGGATCAATATAAGCAGTGGGAGACGATTTATCGGCAAAGTCAGCGACAATTGGATTTGTTGGCACCGAAAGAATTTCATAAGGATGTGTGGTATCGTCGTTTACAAGGCAATGATAAAGGGAAGTGGGAATTAGAGTACTCCCGCAGTGAAACGGAATTAGCGAATATTGAATCATCCTTACAGGCATTGTATGAAGAGCGGGGGACCTTGCAGGAATCTATGCGCCACTTGAGCACATCTCATGCAGTGTCCGAAGCATTGTTGAAAAAAGAACAGCTAGAAGCGGAGCTTCGAGAAGCTTTAGAAGAGTGGATGACTTATGTATTCATCAACCATGGCATGGAACTAGCACAACAAGAATACGAAACAGATCGGCAACCGGCGATGCTGGCGAGAGCGTCTGCCTATGTGAAAGCCATGACAGGTGGTATCTATACTCTGCATATGGATGATGCGCATAAAGGGGCATATGTAAAAGATACAACGGGACGAGAGATTCCTTTATGTAAATGGAGTAGTGGACTGGGAGATCAAGTGTATTTGGCATTGCGACTTAGTTTGGCAGAGTCATTTGCTGAAAAAGTAGAATCTTTACCGTTACTGTTAGATGATGTGTTAGTTAGATTTGATTTAGAACGGCAAAAGTTGACGTTACAGGTAATAGAAAGAATTAGTGAACATACACAAGTATTTTTATTTACTTGCCATGAGACGACGAGCCAGTTAGCTAGCGAAAATGCGCATACATATAATCTTGAGGCTATAGGTATGGGCATCACTTCTAACGCTATATAAGTCGTCACTTGTAACGTTATGTAGCCTGTGGCGGGGTTAACTAAATAGGGTAAAGGGAAACGAGCAACACATTCCTTCACAAACGGTACTACGTAATGTTTGTTCAGGAACATGTTGCTCGTTTCTGTGTTTCGTATATTTAGTGAGTAAAGGCCCGCCACAAGGCTACTACGCGTGACGGCGTTCCTTTGGGAGGCTCTTTTTTTGTTAGATTCATTATAGCACAGGTTGGCTTATAGATTTATTTAGCAAAAAGTTCACGATACGAGAAATTTTTGTAGTATAATATAAATTAGAAGAGTCATTGACGTGATGTTAGGTTCATCTTCTTTACTCGGTAAAGGAGGTGGGTAATATGACGGTATTTGAAGCATTATCTTTGATAATTGGTTTCGGTATTTTATTATTAGCATTACTCACATACTTAAAAAAGTAATTTTTGATATGTGAAAGACCTAACGATTTAATAAGTATTCCCATTACTTATACACGTTAGGTCATCATTTTATAGTATTCCAGATGAGCCTAACGCCTTCACACGTTGATGGCTCTTCTTTTGTTACATTTATTATAGCACGGTTTATAGATGTATTACAAGGCTACCATGGATAACGGTTTACCTTAAGGCTTAAGGTCTTGATTATCTGTATGTGGAGATACCATCGGTATATAATGTGTTTTTAGTACCTAGTACGGTCTAGTCTAGTGTGTGCTAGATATTACTGATTAAGAGTAGTATAATACTCTCTATATGAGAGGAGTGTATGATGAACTATTCTTGGATACGTAAATATTGGATATATATAATAGTGGTGGCGGCACTACTCGTTGCAGGTGGTGTATTCGCATGGATGCAGCCTAAAACGGTGCAAGTGATGAACCCTGTAGAACGTCAAATGCCGGTGCGCATCAGTCATGAGGCAAATATTACGGCAATGCATAAGGCTAGTGTAGAACCGACGGTATCGGGGCCGGTGTCTACTTTCACTGTGAAAGTAGGTGACATAGTAAAATCTGGTCAAGTGCTAGCTATGATTGATACCACATCACTACAGCAACAACTGCAATCTTTATTAGGACAGTTACAGGAGGCACGGAGTCGGGCGCCACAACAGAGTACATCGACTACAGTGGTGGGTGGTAGCGTATCATCAGCGGATGTGGAGAGGGCACGATATATGCGTGATGCTGGCATTATTACGAATCGCGAGTTTGAAACGATTGCGGCGAGGGCGCAATCACAAGTGGTAACGGTTCCTTCCTATTCAGGCGGATCTGGGGCGGATACCTCGGGTATTGAAGCAGCCATCGCTAAAATACAAGCACAAATGGCGGCAGCGCAAGTGCTTTCACCGATGGAAGGTAGAGTAGCAGCTATTTATAATGAAGATAGAAAGATTGCCATCGAAGGGAAGCCACTTATTCTTATACAACAAGATTCTCCAGTGGTGGCCACATTGAGTGTCCCACAAAGCTTTGGATCTATTTTGAAGCAGCCCAGCATTACTGGTGGCGTGGATGTCTATTTAGATGTAAATGGAACACAGGTGCCGGGACAGATTACATTTGTGGGAACCGAATCAGGGCCGAGTATCACGGTGAAAGCAACTTTTAACGTACAATCTGGACAAGTGACGATTGGAGAGTTCTATACATTGGTGATTGAAACGAAAGCGGAAGCACCGGCGCTTACTTTGCCTAAAGAAGTTATTCGTGATGGTGAGAATGGTAAGTTTGTATATGTGTTAACAGATGAAAATACAATTGATATTAAGACAATTGAGATTGGATTAGAAGTGGATGGTGCTGTGACAATACTTGATGGGTTAAATCCGACAGATCGAGTAGTGACAAGTAAAGGGAACTTCGAACTGGGCGAAAGCGTTCACTTGTGATGCTATGTAGCCTGTGGCGGTTTTAACTAAATAGTGCAAAAGGAAGAGCACGGTATACCCCTGTATAGCGTTGTCACGTTCAGTTAATATTCTATGAAGTAAAAAGAAGAGCAGGGCACATTCCTTCAGAAACGGTATTTCATAATGTTTCTTCAGGAACATGCCCTGCTCTTCTAGGGAATATGCGATTATGATACATATGAACGTGACCTAGACTTATTATGTTCGGAGTAGGCCGTGCTCTTTTTGTGTTTGCTTGATTTAGCCAATAATAACGCCACAAGGCTACTACGCATGACTGCGTTCTCTTCGGGGATGATGTGTGGGAAGAGGCCGGTACATTCCTTTAGAAACGGTATTTCATAATGAATCATCTCTTGTGATGCTATGTAGCCTGTGGTGGTTTAACTATATGTGATAAAGGGAAGAGCACGGTATACCCCCTCTCAAACGGTATTTCATAATGTTTGTTCGGGGGCACACCGTGCTCTTCTTGTGTTTGCTTGATTTAGTCAATAATAACGCCACAAGGCTACTACTCAAAACAGCGTTCCTCAGATGGGAAGTATATGAGTGGTTGGTAGGGGGAATGTTCATATATTTGTATGATGTAGTTAATAATATAGATATAAAGGTTCAACACATGAGAGGGTTGGTTAATGAAGAGATAAAATATTGGTAGAGTACGACATCCTATTTGCGTAGAGATAAGGATATTATTTGATGAAAGTTTTAAGATGCTATAGGTATAACTTCGTTGTCTACTAGGAGCATTAAATTATTATATACATACTTAGAGGACGAGCATAAAAATTTAAAATTGGGGGTTGCTTTTTATTTGGAAATGGAATATACTATTAAACATGTTCGAGAGAACTGAGCGTTCATACTCCTAAGAGTATTGAGTGAAAAAAGATTAAAAATAACTGTTGACACGATATTGTGAATCTGTTATTATAATCTAGTCGCCACAACACAGTGTTGTAAAGGCGAAGTTGATCTTTGAAAACTGAACAATAAAAGGTAATTACTTCGAAAGAAGTAAACATAAGCCAGAGTGCGGGTTTCA
>NZ_RQVB01000012.1:0-34521 GCF_003992265.1 Veillonella sp. CHU594 | reverse complement strand
TAGTAATAAAAATACATACATAGATTGCTGTTTTGAAAATCTTGTATTTCTAGGATAAAATAAATCTATACTAATTTAATATGCATATTATAAATGGCTTGTATTCTTTTTATTTGTTGTATATAATTTTATGCATAATGTAATATTAGGTATATTAGTCAATGAAGGAAACTAGAGTGCTAGTTTAAGTTTGCTAATATATCTTATATAATTTTTATCAGTAGAAGATAACAATACCATAGTTTATGAGCTATAACTTAAAAAATAGGTGAAGTTATAGTTTTTTGTGTTTCCTATATAAAAGACAGTAATAATATTAAAATCATATGCATATAGATGATAAATGAAAGGTGAGGAAGTAAATGGCATTAAATCGCATTTATAAAGTTGTGTGGAGTAAAACAAAGGGCTGCTACGTAGTTGTATCTGAATTAGCAAAACGGGTAGGTCGTAATAAGGCGAAAGCTATTGTCATTAGCTCTGCTGCTATGGCTATGGCGGTGAGTCCGGTGATAACAAATACAGTAGGGGCGGCCATTAATAATGCAGGCACAGGTAGCGATACCAGTGTCGCTTTTGGAGGAACTTCATCAGCTAGTGGTAATAATGCAGTGGCTGTTGGGACTGAATCTCAGGCTACTCAAAACAATGCAGTGGCGGTAGGTAGAAAATCAAAAGCTATAGGCGATAGTGCTACTGCAATAGGGCTTGATGCACAAGCATCAGGGAATTTGTCGGAAGCGATTGGTGTTGCTGCTAAAGCAAGTGGCGAGAAAGCCGTGGCTATATCTGCTAACAGTAATGCACAGGGAGATCGATCCCTCGCTATAGGACAAAATTCTAATACAAACGGAGCTGATGCGATTGCTCTAGGTACAAATTCAAAGTCTACAAATTTATATACAGTAGCATTTGGTAGAAATACACAAGCGGCTGGGCAGCGCTCAATGGCATTTGGTAATGAGGCAAAGGCTACAGCGAATGATACAATTGCTTTTGGTTCATCTAGCGAAGCGAAGAAAAACAATGATATTATCATTGGTAAAGAAGCCCAAAGCCGTGCTGAAGGAAATGGACATAGTATTGCTATAGGCTATAATTCCACAGCAGGTTCTGATAAAGCGGGAGCAGCTACTGATGTAACAAGCACAGGGAAAAATACTGCCGCAGGTGGCGTGGCAATCGGGGTATCATCTTATACGGGGGTTAATAGGAATAATACTGCTATTAACTCTTCCGTAGCTATTGGTGCTGGTGCTGGCGCGGGGTTTCGTGCAATCAATACAGATGGTATACCAACAGGAAATGGCACTGATCCTGATGATAATGCAACTGTACTAGCTAAGGCTTTTGGTAACACATCGACAGAAGCAGGAAATAAAGATGCAGCAAATCGATTTAACTATAAAGGAGTAGATATTAATGAAGGTACTGCAGTTGGTCGTAATACCCGCGCTATCGGGGACCAAGCGGTAGCCTTAGGTGCTCAGTCGATAGCTGGTCAAGGTGCGATTGCCATTGGGGGTAATGATATTACTCAATTTGCGAATACTAGATATTTTATGTCAAATAGAGATAATTTTGGCGTGGGAGACGTATCTGATCATGATCAAAGTGGAACGTTAGCGAGTAAAAACATTAGTCAAAAGTACCAAGAACTTGTTGGGGCTGCGTTAAATACAGCATATCAAGCTACATATGCGCAAAATGGATCTACTGTCATTGGTATGCAAGCTCATTCTACTACTCCATTGGGGGTTGCTATCGGTACGAATGCATTAGTTCGTAAGGGAGCCTATGGTGCCACGGCTATTGGATCTGGTTCTGCTATACAAGCAAATGCGGAAGCTGCAGTAGCCATCGGTATGGGTTCTTGGGTAAATGGCAAGTTTGGTGTAGCTGCAGGTACTGCTTCAAGAGCAGAACAATCCGCGGTAGCTACTGGTTATAAAGCAGATGCAGGTGTGTCTGCTGTATCTGTTGGTGATGAGTCTAAAGCAGTTGCATCCTCCGTTGCAGTAGGTCAATTGGCAAAAGCTGAAAAAACAGCAGATATTGCGGTAGGTCAAGGTGCCGTTGCTTCTGGTGAGCAAGGTGCCATTGCTATGGGTCTTGGAACACAGGCACAAGGTGATTCCTCCATCATGATTGGTGGCTCTGAAATTACCGAGGTAGCCGCACAAAAGGTGAACTATCAAAAAGAGAAAATAGATGCTAATGGAAAAACTGTCATCAAATCCACTAAAAAAACAGAGACCATAGGTGGAGAACAAGTCGAACGTACCATCCGTTCTGTAGAAATGGAAAATACTATGGGGACTATACAACAAGCCTATGGGGAATTAACGAATGGTGACATCTTAAATACAACTCGCTTAGATTATTCTTCGGCGACAAATAGAAATGGACATGGATCAATTTCCATGGGGATTCACTCCTTATCTACTGGTGATTTAGGGACCGCCATTGGTACTGGTGCACGTGTCACAAAATTAGGTGGTGTGGCCCTAGGCACAGGTGCTATTTCTGAATTGCAAAATGGGGTGGCTATCGGTACAGGTTCTAGAGCTGATTCTAGATCGATTGGTACTCGTCAAACAGATATTTCCTATGATGAAGAAGGCCATATTGTTCCATTTGACAGTAAAAAGGTAGCTTATACATTCTATTGGGCAGGTGGCTCAAACACGTCTGAAGGTGACGTAGTATCTTTTGGCTCGCCAGGGGCAGAACGTCAATTGAAAAACGTAGCAGCTGGCCGTATTGCGGACGATTCCACAGATGCTATTAATGGTTCTCAGTTGAACTCCGTTACAAAACGTATGTCTAATGGTTGGTCTGTAGAGGCTGAAAAAGATAAAACTAGCTCTGGTGTATTGAAATTAAATGGAGCGCTAGCTACAAAAGGAACTGAAGTACATTCTGCGAATGGTAAAACAACGACACGAGAAAACCCTGGAACAGCTACAGGCAATGTCGATAAGATTCGCCTTAATGATGAAGTGAAAATTCGTGTAGGCGATAATTTGGTCTTACATCAAGAAGATGCATCTAGACCAGTGTATGAAGATCCAGATGATCCAACTCGTCAAACCGGAACCCGTGTAACATCTAAATTTACGTACTCCTTGAACCCAGAATTGACGGGATTAAAAAGCGCTCAGTTTAAAAATGATGCAGGTGATACGACTGATATCAATGGTGCTGGGGTGACAGTCACTCCAGTAACTGCGGGAAAACAACCTGTTTCGTTAACGACTGCAGGTTTAAATAATGGTGGTAATGCGATTTCTAATGTGGCAGGTAATTTACCGAGCACTAAAAATAACGATGCTACTACAGGGGCAAGTAATGCCACTACATCTCAAGCGGCGCCAACTTTAGGAAATGCTGCAAATCAAGTCAATCCGACGAACGCAGCCACTGTATCTGACGTATTGAATGCAGGTTGGAATTTACAAGGTAATAACAAAGCTGTAGATTTTGTGAAGCCTTATGATACTGTGAACTTTGTTAATGGAGATGGCACAACAGCTACTGTGGAAAGTACAGATGGTAAAATATCTACTGTAAAATATAGCGTAAACCTTGGCGATGGCTTGAAAAAGGATGATGCGACCAACAAAATCACTGTGAGCGCAGCTGACAAATCCTTAACTGTAGGAGCAGATGGAGTTAAGGTTAACCCAGGGGATAAGTCATTAAAAACAACAAATGCTGGTTTAACCGTTAATACAGCGGATAAGTCTTTAGAAGTAACTAATGATGGCTTAAAAGTTAAAACAGATGGTACTACGATTACCACTGACGATACTAATGGATTAAAAGTAAATACTGGTGTAATCGAATCTGTTACAACTGGCACTGATTCTGGCACTGTGAAAGTAAAAGATGGTGACAAAGGTAAAATTGCTACTGTAGATTCTGTGGTAAATGCTGTGAATAGTGCTGCTTGGATTGCTACCTCTGCGAAAACAACAGCAGGTGAATTAGGGGCAGAAGCTAAGGACCAAGCTGTGAAAGCAGGCGACAAAGTTACTTTTGAAGCAGATAAAAACATTAAGATTACACAAGCAGGTAGTAAATTTACTTTTGCTACAAAAGATAATGTATCTTTCGATACTGTACAAGTAGGTGGTAGTGAAGGTCCTAAATTTGCTAAAGCAGCTGATGGTTCTATTAAAGTATCCGATAAAGATGGTACAGAACCTGTAAAAATTACAAATGTAAAAGATGGCGATATCTCTGCAGACTCCAAAGATGCTATTAACGGTAGTCAATTCCATAAGCTAGCCAATAATACTATCCAATTAAAAGGCCAAACAGGTGATAATGCTGCTACAGAAACTAATAAACAAGAGCTAAATAAAGAAAATGGGATTGCTTTTACTGTTAAATCTAGCGATGGTACTTTGTTAGAAGTGAGTGCAGCAGATGATACGATCACATTAAAACCAAAAACAGCGACCCTCACAACAGGAACTGATGGCGTGCCAACAGCGAATACGACTGGTGGTAAATTAGTCACTGCTGATCAATTGGTGAACACCTTAAAATCCATGGGCTGGAAAGCGACAGCAGGTCAGGATGATAAGGGTACAGTGACAGATGCTACTGTAGAATTAATCAAAGCTGGAGAGACTGTAACTTTTAAAGCCGGTAATAATTTGGCTGTGAAACAAGTTGGTAAAAACTTTATCTATTCCTTACAAAAAGATTTGACTGATTTAACAAGTGCTGGATTCAAAAATGCAGCAGGCGATACAACAGCGATTAATGGTGACGGTGTAACAATTACACCTGTTACTAATGGTAAACAACCAGTATCTTTAACAAAAGATGGTTTAAATAATGGTGGTAACCCAATTACTAATGTAGGCGGCAACTTAGATGGTGCTAAAGCAGGTACAAATGCACCAACAACTAGCGCAACAGCACCAACATTGGGAACAGGGACTGACCAAGTAAACAAAAATAATGCAGCCACAGTAGGTGACGTATTAAACGCTGGTTGGAACTTACAAAATAATGATGCAGCGAAAGATTTCGTGAAACCATATGACACTGTGAACTTTGTTGATGGTGAGGGTACAACAGCTGTCGTAGAAACGACAACAGATCAGGTAACCTCTAAAATTAAATACAATGTAAACACTGGTAAAGGTTTAGAAAAAACTGCAGATAATAAAATTACTGTAAAACCAGGAGATAAGTCTTTAGAAGTAACTGATGCTGGTGTTGCAGTAAAAAAAGCAGATCAGTCTTTAGAAGTAACTGATGATGGCTTAAAAGTTAAAACTGATAATAAAACAATCACTACAGGTAAAGATGGTCTTACTGTTAATACAGGTACTGTGAATGCTGTTGAACAAGGCGATAAAAAAGGTACCGTGGAAGTACCAACTGCTGACGCAGGAAAAATTGCTACTGTAGATACAGTTGCTAAGGCTGTGAATAATGCTGCTTTCACATTGAAAGCGAGTGCTAATGGTGGTACAAGAAATGCAGGCAGTGGTGTTACTACCGATGGTGAATCCATTAAAGCAGGCAGTACTATAGAAATGATTGCTGGTAAAAACCTAGATGTAAAACATGATGCTAGCGGTAAAATCACATTTGCTACGGTAGAGAATCCTTCTTTCAACACTATTCAAGTAGGTGGAGATCAAGGACCAAAATTATCTAAAACAGATGATGGTAATATCAAAGTGTCTGACAAAGATGGTACAAACCCAGTCAATATTACGAATGTGAAATCTAATCTGCCTGATACGCAAAATAGCGATGCTCCGAACACAGCGACAAACCCAAGTAATGCTACTAAATCACAAGCAGCTCCAACATTGGGAACATCTGCTAACCAAGTAAATCCAGCAAATGCAGCTACTGTTGGTGATGTGTTAAACGCAGGTTGGAATTTACAAGGTAATGGTTCAGCGGTGGATTTCGTAAAACCGTATGACACAGTGAACTTTGTAAACGGTGTGAATACGACAGCTGTTGTATCCACTGTGGATGGTAAAACAAGCAATGTAACATATAATGTCACAGGCTTACCGATTACCTATACTGATAAAGATGGTAATCCAGTATCTAAAATTGGAGATAACTTCTACAAAGTTAATGATAAAGGTCAACCATTAGATGCTAAAGGTAATCCAAGCACGAAGGTGAATAAAGATGGAAAACCAGTAGATGATGCAGGTAATGTCATCGATCCGATTAATACAACTAATAATCCTGTAAAAACATCCTTAGTGAATCCAGCACCTGAAGCTAATAAAACAGGCACAACAAGTCCTACTACATTGGATAATGTGACAAGCAAGTTGGAGAATTATAAAGCTGATCCAGTGAATGGTAAAGAACCAGCTAAAAATAGTTTGCGAGATTTAACGAATACAAATGTAACGGATAACACAGTGGCAACAGTCGGAGATATCCGTAATATGGGTTGGATTGTATCTTCCGATAAAACAACAGGTGCTAATGGAACAACAACTGCCACTGAATATTCTGAGGCAGTGAAAAATGCCAATGAAGTACGATTTGTCGGTGAAGGCAGTGCTATTGTATCTGGTAAAACAGATGACAAAGGTGTACGTACAATCACTGTAAAAGTAGATAGTCAAACAGGTCTCAATAAAACTGTGACTCCTGTGAATTACACGAAAGCAGATGGTACTAAAGTATATCCTCAAGAAGTAGATAATGGAGACGGAACTAAGACAGTTAAATTCTTCGAAAATCCAGATGGTACAGGCAAAGAAATTCCAAAAAGTGATGTGGTTACATCTGTCAATGGACCAGAAGGAACAAAAAATCCAACTACATTGAAAAATGTTAAAAATAATATCCCAAATGTAAACGATGGATCTAAAACGATTACGACTCCAGATGGTACAGAAACAGCAGGCGATGTAGAAAACATCAACAAAGCTCCGTTAACAGCAGCGCAAGCAGCTGAGTTGGCAAATCCTAAGACAAAAGATGGTCAAACAAATCCTAAGTACATTGGCAACAATGCAGCCACAGTTTCTGACGTATTGAATGCAGGTTGGAATTTACAAAACAATGGTGCAGCGAAAGACTTCGTAAAACCATATGATACTGTAAACTTTATCAATGGATTAAATACAACAGCCGTAGTAACAACATCTGATGATGGTACAACAAGCAATGTAACATACAACGTAACAGGCTTGCCTGTGACATATACAACAGAAGATGGTACACCAGTGACTAAAATTGGTGACAAATACTATAAAGTTAACGATCAAGGTCAACCATTAGATAGTACAGGTGCGCCAGTTACGAAATTCAACAAAGATGGTAAACCACTTGATGCAAATGGACAGGAAGTTCCTGATGTGAATATTACAGATAATCCATTAAAAACATCCTTGGTAAACCCAACACCAGAAGCTAATAAAACGGGTACAACAAGTCCAACATCCTTGAGCAATGTGAAAAACAACATTCCAACAGTAAATGATGAAGATAAAACAGCTCATAAGGCAGATGGAACTGCAATTGATGGCAAAAACAATACAGAAGCGCCAATTACAGCAGGAGATGCAGCTAACTTGTTGAAACCTACTGTGAATGGAGTGGCAAATCCTAACTTCGTAGGCAACAATGCAGCTACAGTATCTGACGTATTGAACGCTGGTTGGAACTTACAAAACAATGGCACAGCGAAAGACTTCGTGAAACCATATGATACAGTAAACTTTGTGAACGGTGGTAATACAACAGCTGTAGTGACAACGAATGCTGCAGGTACTGCAAGCGATGTGACTTTCAACGTAACAGGATTACCTGTGACATACACAACGGAAGATGGTGCACCAGTATCTAAAGTAGGAGATAAATACTACAAAGTTAACGATAAAGGTCAACCTATCAGTGATGCAGGTAAACCAGCAGTAGGCAAAAATAATGATGGTAAATTGGTTGATGAAAATAACAATGTAATTGAACCAATTGATACAACAAAACCATTAAAAACTGCGTTAGTTAATCCAACACCAGCAGGAGATAAACCTAATACAACAACAGCTACACAATTAGGCAATGTAACATCTGGCTTGGACAAATATGGTGATACAGTAGATGGAAAAGAAGTTCCAGGTTCTACAAAAGCGAATAATGGCTTAGTAGATTTATCCAAACCAGCAAATGGAGATGCACCAAAAGTAAGCGATAACACAGCTGCTACTGTGGGTGATCTACGTAACATGGGTTGGATTGTATCTTCTAACAAAACAACAGGTGAAAATGGTGCAGTGACTACTGATGAATACTCTGCAACAGTGAAAAATGCTAACGAAGTGAAATTTGTAGGCGAAGGTACAGCTGTCGTATCTGGTAAAACAGATGACAAAGGTGTTCGTACAATCACTGTAAAAGTAGATGACCAAACATCTACAAACAATGCGGTAACACCTGTGGTGTACACAGATAAAGATGGTAAACAAGTATATCCAACTGGTAAAGTAGGTCCAGACGGTAACCAAATCTTCAATACTAAACCGGATGGAAAAGGCGAGGATGTAACAGGTCCTGTTAAAACAACAATTAATGGACCAAAAGGTACAAATAGTCCGACATCCTTGAACAATGTGAAGAACAACATTCCAAATGTAAATGATGGTTCTAAAACAATTACAGATGCAGATGGAAATGAAAAACCAGATGCAGGTAATGTAGCAAACATCAACAAAGCTCCATTAACAGCGACAGAAGCAGCTGAATTGTCTAATCCTAAGACAAAAGATGGGCAGCCAAATCCTAAGTACATTGGCAACAATGCAGCCACAGTATCTGACGTATTGAACGCAGGTTGGAATTTACAAAACAATGGCACTGCGAAAGACTTCGTGAAACCATATGACACAGTAAACTTCGTGAACGGTTTAAATACAACAGCGGTTGTAACAACATCTGATGATGGTACAACAAGCAATGTAACGTATAACGTAACAGGCTTGCCTGTGACATACACAACAGCAGATGGTACACCAGTATCCAAAATTGGAGATAAATTCTACAAAGTAAATGACAAAGGTCAACCAGTAGATGAACAAGGTAACCCAAGCACGAAAGTGAACAACAATGGAGAACCTATCGATGGTAATGGCAAAGTGATCAATCCAATTGATACAGCGGCAAAACCATTGAAAACATCCTTGGTAAACCCAGCACCGGAAACTAATAAAACTGGCACAACAAGTCCAACAACTTTGGATAATGTAACTAGCAAATTAACAAATTATAGTGACCCAGAAGTTAATGGTAAAGCACCAGTTCGTAATAACTTAGTAGACTTGTCTAAACCAGAACAAGGTGAACCGAATGTAAGCGATAATACAGTGGCAACTGTAGGTGATTTGCGTAACATGGGATGGATTGTATCCTCTGACAAAACAACAGGTGAGTTGACTAAGGATTACTCTGATACAGTGAAAAATGCAAACGAAGTGAAATTCGTTGGCGAAGGTACAGCCATCGTATCTGGTAAAACAGATGACAAAGGTGTACGTACAATTACTGTAAAAGTAGATGACCAAACGTCTACAAATAATGCGGTAACACCTGTGGTGTACACAGATAAAGATGGTAAGCAAGTGTATCCAACTGGTAAAACAGATAAAGATGGTAACCAAATCTTCAATACCAAACCAGATGGAAAGGGCGAGGATGTAACAGGTCCTGTTAAAACAACAATTAATGGACCAAAAGGAACCGCAAGTCCAACATCCTTGAGCAATGTGAAAAACAACATTCCAGCAGTGAATGATGCTGATAAAAAAGTAACAAATGCTGATGGAACAGATAAACCAGATGCAGGTAATGTAGCAAACATTAACAAAGCGCCATTGACAGCAGAAGAAGCAGCGGACTTGTTGAAACCAACAACAAAAGATGGCAAATCAAATCCTAACTTCGTAGGCAACAATGCAGCCACAGTATCTGACGTATTGAACGCAGGTTGGAATTTACAAAATAATGGCGCTGCGAAAGACTTTGTAAAACCATTCGATACTGTGAACTTTGTAAACGGTGTGAATACGACAGCCGTGGTGACTACATCTGAAGATGGAACCACAAGCAATGTGACATACAATGTAACAGGATTACCTGTGACATATACTACAGCAGATGGCACACCAGTATCTAAAATTGGAGATAAATACTACAAAGTTAATGAACAAGGTCAACCATTGGATTCCAATGGTAAGCCAGCTACAAAAATCAATGAAAATGGAGTGCCTGTTGGTGAAGATGGACAACCAATTTCTGAAGTTAATATTACAGATACTCCATTAACATCTAAATTGGTGAATCCAAATGCTAAAAATACAGATGCTGAACCAAATAAGAAAACTACAGATCCTACACAATTAGGAAATGTAACATCTGGCTTGCAAAAATATGGTGATACAGTAGATGGAAAAGAAGTTCCAGGTTCCACAAAAGCTAACAATGGTTTAGTTGATTTATCTACACCAACAGATGGGGCAAAACCTAAAGTAAGCGACAATACAGCGGCTACAGTAGGTGATTTACGTAACATGGGTTGGATTGTATCTTCTGATAAAACAACAGGTGAAACAGACAAGACCTATACAGATACAGTGAAAAATGCAAATGAAGTGAAATTCGTTGGCGAAGGTACAGCTATCGTATCTGGTAAAACAGATGGCAATGTACGTACCATCACTGTAAAAGTAGATGACCAAACGTCTACAAATAACTCAGTTACACCTGTTAATTACACAAAAGCAGATGGTACTAAGGTATATCCTAAGACTGTGACAGATCCAAAAACAGGTAAAGAAGAAGTTAAATTTTTTGAAAATCCAGACGGATCTGGTGCAGAAGTTCCAAAAGGTGATGTGGTTACATCTATCAATGGACCAGAAGGCACAACAAGCCCAACTACATTGAAAAATGTGAAAAATAACATTCCAAATGTAAATGATGGCTCCAAAACAATTACAAATCCTGATGGTACAGAAAAAACAGGCGATGTAGAAAATATCAACAAAGCGCCATTAACAGCAGAAGAAGCAGCAGCATTAGCAAATCCAAAAACAAAAGATGGACAAACAAATCCTAAGTACATTGGTAACAATGCAGCCACAGTATCTGACGTATTAAACGCAGGTTGGAATTTACAAAACAATGGAGCAGCCCGTGACTTTGTGAAACCATTCGATACTGTGAACTTTGTAAACGGTGTGAATACGACAGCCGTGGTGACTACATCTGAAGATGGAACCACAAGCAATGTGACATACAATGTAACAGGATTGCCTGTGACATACACTACAGCAGATGGTACACCAGTATCCAAAATTGGAGACGATTATTATACAGTGAATGATAAAGGTCAACCAATTGATGCAAATGGTAAGCCAAGTACGAAGGTGAATAAAGATGGTAAACCTGTGGATGAAAATGGAAATGTTATCAAACCAATCGATACAACTGCAAACCCATTAACCTCTTCTT
Organism: Veillonella sp. CHU594; assembly: GCF_003992265.1. Taxonomy (NCBI): domain Bacteria; kingdom Bacillati; phylum Bacillota; class Negativicutes; order Veillonellales; family Veillonellaceae; genus Veillonella; species Veillonella sp. CHU594. Next base: position 23,001 of record NZ_RQVB01000012.1, on the reverse strand, counting down.
TGGTGAATCCAAATGTTAAAAATACAGATACTGAACCAAATAAGAAAACTACAGATCCTACACAATTAGGAAATGTAACATCTGGCTTACAAAAATATGGTGATACAGTAGATGGAAAAGAAGTTCCAGGTTCTACAAAAGCTAATAATGGTTTAGTAGATTTATCCACACCAACAGATGGGTCAAAACCTAAAGTAAGCGACAATACAGCTGCTACAGTAGGCGATTTACGTAATATGGGTTGGATTGTATCTTCTGACAAAACAACAGGTGAAACAGACAAGGCCTATACAGATACAGTGAAAAATGCAAATGAAGTGAAATTTGTAGGCGAAGGTACAGCCATCGTATCTGGTAAAACAGATGACAAAGGTGTACGTACCATCACTGTAAAAGTAGATGACCAAACGTCTACGAATAACTCAGTTACACCTGTTAATTACACAAAAGCAGATGGTACTAAGGTGTATCCTAAGGCTGTGAGAGATCCAAAAACAGGTAAAGAAGAAGTTAAATTCTTTGAAAATCCAGATGGATCTGGTGCAGAAGTTCCAAAAGGTGATGTGGTTACATCTATCAATGGACCAGAAGGCACAACAAGCCCAACTACATTGAAAAATGTGAAAAACAACATTCCAAATGTAAATGATGGTTCCAAAACAATTACAAATCCTGATGGTACAGAAAAAACAGGCGATGTAGAAAATATCAATAAAGCACCATTAACAGCAGAAGAAGCTGCAGAATTAGCAAATCCAAAAACAAAAGATGGACAAGCTAATCCTAAGTATATTGGTAACAATGCAGCCACAGTATCTGACGTATTAAACGCAGGTTGGAACTTACAAAATAATGGAGAATCTCGTGATTTTGTAAAACCATATGATACAGTGAACTTTGTCAATGGTCTTGGTACTACCGCAGTGGTAACAACTCGTGAGGATAACACGGCAAGTGATGTTACATTTAATGTAAAAGCAGCGAATGGTTCTGTAACGGTTGACGAAAATGGCGTAAAAGTAACTACAGGTGAAATGAAACCAGCAGTAGGTACGGATAATAAGGAAACAGGAGCTATTGCTACACCTGCAGATCCAGCTACAGCTAAGCAATTAAAAGAAACCTTAGCAGCTGCTGAAAAAGACTTGTCTGCAGCAAGAGAAGCTTTAAAAGAAGCAGAAAAAGCATTAGCGGCAGATCCAAAAGATCCAGCATTACAACAAGCGGTGGCAGATAAGAAAGCTGACGTAGCTGCTAAACAAACACCAGTAGACGCAGCTCAAAAAGCGCATGATGAGGCAGGATTGAACAAAGTGGCTACCGTACAAAATGTAGCGGAAGCGATTAACAATGCAGGTTTCAACTTAAAAACATCTGCTGACAGGGGAGAAAAACTTACTGGAACTAAGGATGATGGAGAGTTAATTAAACCAAGCAATACTGTGGAAATGGTAGCAGGCAATAATTTGACTGTGAAACAGGATGCAAATGGTAAAATTACATACGCTACGAAAGACAATGTGACTTTCACTAATGTGGATACAGGTACATTGAATGTGGGTAGCCCAAATACCTATACAGATGGCAAAGGTAATACGTACACAAAAGTGGGCGACAAATATTACAAACCGGCTGATGTAGTGAATGGCGCTCCAAAACCAGATGCAATACCAGTGGATGTAACAACAACGCCTGTTACACCAGTGAGCCCTGTGACAATGAAAGCAGAAGCGGCAAAACCTGCTACGAATAATGCATCTGATGCACAACCATCTTCCGCATTAAATGTCACATCTAAGGATGGTAAACCAACTCAAATTACAGGCGTAGGTTCCACGTTGAATACTAAATCTGTAGATACTACACCAAAAGGTACAGCACCAAGTACTACACCAGGCACTACACCTAATACAACACCAGTAAATCTGGTTGATTTGGAAGGCACAGCCGATGCTCCTGTAAATAAAAATGCAGCAGCTACGGTAGGTGACCTACAAAATATGGGCTGGGTTGTATCTGCCAAAGATGGCAATGGCTACAAAGACGTAGTGAAAAATGCTAATGTAGTGGATTTCAAAGGCGGTACAGGCATTGAAATTACTGGTAAAACATTAACTGATGGCACTCGTGAAATTACGGTAGGTATTAAAGAGGGAGAGGTTACGAATAAAGTAACTATCACTCATGCAGATGGTTCCAAAACAGATGCGATTAAGATTGGCGATAACTACTATAAAGTAGGCAAAGATGGTAAACCTGAAGGTTACGAAAAAGGTAAAGATGGAAAACCAGCGGGCACGCCATTAACCGTTGATCCTAAAAATGACAAAGTAACAAATACAGGTGCAGGCTTTGTGACTGGTAATACAGTGGCAAATGCGATTCAAGAATCTGGTTGGAATGTAGGCATTGGTTCTACTGATAAAGACTACAGTAAAGATGCAAAAGTGTACGACAAGGTAAATCCTAATGACGATGTGAAATTCGCAAATGGAGCTAACACGAATGTATCTATGGTAACTGTGGATGCTATTAACGAGGATGGTACTAAAAAAGCAACTACATTTGTCAAAGTAGATGTGAATAGAGATCTTAAAATTGATTCTGTCACAACTGGTGGTACAGCAGTTGATAAAAATGGTAACAACCTTGTGAAAGTTGGCGACGATTACTACAAAGAATCCGACATTGATCCAGTGACAAAACAACCAAAAGCCAATGCAAAACCAGTACCAAAAGCGGATGTAACACCTGCCAAAGATGGTGCGATGATCGTGAAAAACGCTGACGGTAAAGATGTGGTATCTGCTACGGTAGGTAAAGACGGCAACGGTGAATTTGCAGTCAAAGGCAAAGATGGTAAAGATGGCATTTCCATGAGAGCGAAAGATGGACAAGGTACAATCGGTGTGAATGGTAAAGATGGTGCTACCACAACTATCAAAGGTGATACAATTACTATCAAAGATAAAGAGGGTAATACCAACACAAGTACACCAACATCCAATGAGTTGAAAGATACTAAAGGAAATACCAATATATCTACAGCAGATAAAGTGGAGCTAACAGACAAAGAGGGTAATACCAATACAAGTACTCCAACAACCAATGTATTGAAGGATATAAATGGAAATACGAATACTTCTACAGGAGCAGGAACTACTTACAAAGATAAAGATGACAATACAGCTGTAGTAGGACCTAAGGAAATTGCTTTAACAGATAAATCCGGTGATAATAAGGCATCATTCACCAATAAAGATTTAATTTTCAACGCAAAGGATCCAAAAACTGGCGTAGAAAAAACATCGCATGTATCTGGTGATAAGATAGCCTTTACTACAACTGATGAAATGGAAAAAGTATTCGATAAAGATGGTAAACCAGTTATCGATCCTACTACTGGAAAACAAAAAGAAGTAGTAAAAATGGAAAAAGTATTCGATAAAGATGGTAAACCAGTTATTGATCCTACTACTGGAAAGCAAAAAGAAGTGATTAAAAATCCTGGTAACTCTACGGAGTATACGAACGAAGGATTGAAAGTCATTCCAAATAGTACAGTAGCTCGTGATGCAAATGGAAATCTTACATATGTAGATAAAGATAATAAGCCTGTCATGAAAGACAAAGATGGTAACTTTGTGTATATGGGTAAAGATGGAAAACCAGGCGAGAAATATGCGGGTGCTGTAGGAGCTTTAAAACCAAATGTAGTAGATAATACTCGAGTTATTTCCTTCGGTATGGATAAACCAGTCTTGGATGAAAAGGGTAATCCTGTTACAGGTCCAGATGGTAACCCGCTTATGACAGAAGGTATCTCTGCAGGTATGCAACAAATGCACAATCTTGCACCAGGTACGAAAGATACAGATGCAGTTAACGTGTCTCAATTACGAGGTACAACGATTAATATCAATAATCGTATTAATCGTTCTGGAGCACAAGCGGCTGCGTTAGCTGGATTACAAACTATTCAATATGATCCATTAGAGCCAACTCAAGTGTCTGCAGGCCTAGGATACTATCAAGGTGCTAGTGCGTTAGCTCTTGGAGTGAACCACTACAAAAATGAATCTACTTTATTCCATGTCGGTGCTTCCTTTAATGGATATGGTAGTGAAGTGATGGCCAATGCTAGTGTGACTTGGAAATTTGGTGCTCGTGCTGATGAAACAGCTGTGAAAGACACATTCCGTCAAGGACCAATTAGTGCCTCTTACACATTACAAGATAAGGTATCTGCCTTAGAAGCACAAAACCAAATCCAAAAAGACCAATTAAATGAATTGCGTGCTACTAATGCTGCTCAAAAAGCAGAAAATGAAGCACAACGTGAAGAATTGGCTCTTGTAAAAGCACAAGTAGCAGAACTGTATAAACTGTTGAAAGGTTAAACTGAATGATAATGAAGACTATCGTTCATTGTAGACAGTTATAATAGAACAATACAGTGTAATAGAAGAACCTGAATCTCAGTGAGATGAGATTCAGGTTCTTTTTTATTCGCCATGGATCATGAATGGGAATAGATACTGCTGTTGATGCAGAAATATTTGCCCACACCTTCATGAAAAAAAGATGAAGTAAAAATAAAACTTATCTTTTCCTATGAGTTTTAGTAATGTATGTACAAGTTCGGTATTTACGATTAATTAAACAATAAACATGAATGGAAATAAAATAATATAATTGTAAACAGATAGTGTAAAACTTGAGGGTATTTGAGAATATATCTAAAAAATAAGTATTTTATAATAGTTTTTTTATTTAAAAAAGAATAAAAATTCATTTTTTACTATATTAGTCAGAATGAATAAAAATGGTATAAAATACGCTTAAACTATACTAAATGCGTATAAACGAAAAAATATATTGCATAATTCCATGTGTTTCGATATAATTCGATGTATAGAAATGAAAAAAATGACATTACTATTAATATAGTGTGATATATGAGGGAAATTGTAACTTATACAGTAGTACATAGTTATAGCTGTTTTCGTTTTATTAATAGTAAATTGTCAAGTATAGGAGTATATGTAAAGTAATTAAGAAAGGATAGGGAATCAAATGGGATTAAATCAAATTTACAAAGTAGTTTGGAGCAAAACAAAAGGATGTTACGTAGTAGTATCTGAATTAGCAAAACGAGTAGGCCGTAACAAGACAAAAGCTGTGGTAGTTGCTACAGCAGCTATGGCTATGGTGGTAGGTCCTATGGCAGTAGGTGTAGATACAGTAGAAGCAGGGGTTGCTATTGGTAGTACTACGGATAATACAATCGATAAAGGCACTGCTTTAACTAATAGCAGTAGTATTGCTATTGGTAGGGATGCTAATGCAAGTAGACAAGGTAACAATGTTGTTATTGGTGATGAAACTGACGCTAATGGAGCAGGTAACATTGTCATTGGTAGACATGCTTTCGCAGGTTTTGACGGTAGAGGTAATGAGAAAAAATCCTCTCAATCCGTTGCAATTGGTGCTGGTAATGCGAGACATGAAGGGGCTAAAGCCTTTGGAGATCAATCTGTTGCATTAGGTGCTAATACAATGGCATACGGTAACTCTTCCATTGCTATTGGTAATGATGACGTAGATAGAGCAGTTGCAGCCACTACGACATATACAAACTCTGATGGAAATAAAGTAACAGGTACTGTTGGTGCTGCTTATACTGACCTTACAGGTAAAAACTTACATACAGATGGTGGTCGTTATAAAGATACTAAATCTGGTGAAGCAGCTATTGCCATCGGTGTAAAAGCGCAAGCTGGAGATATTTCTGTGGCTCTTGGTACAGGTGCGGCTGCAGAGAAAGTCAATGCTACTGCACTTGGTTCTGGAGCGACAGCAACATTTGATAACTCTGTAGCACTAGGTGGTGGTTCAGTAACAGATAAAGAAGGTACGAAACAAACATCTGTAACGGTTAATGGACATACATACAATTGGAGTGGTGGTTCCACAACTGGTAAAGGTGACGTAGTATCTATTGGTAAAGCAGGTTATGAACGTCAGTTAAAGAACGTAGCCGCTGGTGAAGTATCTGAAACTTCCACTGATGGTATCAATGGTTCTCAGTTATATGGCATTTTGAATAACATGACAATAGATCCAACATTCTTATATGCTGGTGACGATGCTGATAAAGGCGAGGTAACAGGTGCTGATGCGGATGCGAAAAAAGCGGATGCAGATAAAAAGAAAATTGTAAGCAGAAGTATGAAAGAAAGCCGTTTGAACTTGTTAGGTGGTGCAGATAAAACTAAATTATCTAATGATAATATCGGTGTAAATTACGAAAATGGCAACACTTTAACATTTAAATTGGCAAAAGATTTAAAAGGATTGGACAGCACTAATGTAGGTGGTATTGTAACTAATGCTGATGGCATTAACATGAATAACAAACCAATTATGAATGTAGCAGGTAACCTACCAGGTGCAAAAGAAGGAACTGAAGAACCTACAACATCTTCTGAAGGTCCAGTGGCAGCAGACTTACCAAATATCAAAAAGAATGCGGCTACTGTAGGCGATGTATTAAATGCAGGTTGGAACTTACAAAACAATGGAGACGCTAAAGATCTTGTTAAACCATATGACACTGTAAACTTTATCAATGGTGAAGGTACAACAGCTGTAGTAGAAACAACAGATAATAAAGTATCCACTGTAAAATTTGATGTAAAACTTGGCACAGGTTTGAAAAAAGATAAAGACGGTAATATCGGCGTAGATACAGGCAATATTACAAATGAAAATGGTGCCCCAAAAGTGGAAGATGCAGATAAAGATAAAGTAGCTACTGCAGGTAATGTAGCAGATGCTATTAATAACTCTTATTGGACAGCATCTGCAGAAAAAGATGGCGAAGTAATTGGTACAGACGATAAAATTAACCCTAGCGGTAAAGTAACTTTTGACGCTGGTAAAAACATTGAAATTGATCACAGCACTCCAAATAAATTTACTTTTAAAACAGTAGATAAGCCAGAGTTTACAGGTGTTGATTTAAAAGATAAAGATGGCAATAAAGTTAACTTAGCTCCAACAGCGGATGGTCTAAAATTAGGTAAAGGCGATAATAACGAACCTGCTAATATTACGAATGTGACATCTGGTTTAAAACCATATGCTGAAACAACACCAGATTCTCCAGATGCTAAAAAAGGTCTAGTTGATTTATCTAAGCCAAAAGATGGATCTGCTCCAACAGTAAGTGATAATACAGCAGCCACTGTAGGTGATTTACGTAACATGGGATGGGTTGTATCTGCTGATAAAACAACAGGTGATTTAGGTAAGCCATACTCTGAAGCTGTAAAAAATGCTAATGAAGTGAAATTCGTAGGTACAGGTAGTGCTACTGTTTCTGGTAAAACAGATGAAAATGGTGTACGTACAATTACTGTGGATGTGAACGATCAAGCAGTGGCCAATAACGCAGCAGCTCCTGTTGTGTATACAGATGAAAATGGTGACCGTGTATATCCTACTGGTAAAAAAGATGACAAAGGGAACCCAATTTTCAGCAAAAATCCAGATGGTTCTGGTGATCCTGTAACAGGTCCAATCAAAACAAGTATTAATGGACCAGAAGGAACAAAATCTCCAACTACATTGGATAATGTAGCAGGCAACTTACCAGGTGCGAAAAAAGGTACAGATGCTCCAACTACAACTGGTGTAGGTCCAACAGAGGAAGATGCAAAGAAAATTGCAAATAATGCAGCTACTGTAGGAGATGTATTAAATGCAGGTTGGAACTTGCAAAACAATGGAGATGCTAAAGATTTTGTTAAACCATATGACACTGTAAACTTTATCAATGGTGAAGGTACAACAGCTGTAGTAGAAACAACAGATAATAAAGTATCTACTGTAAAATTTGATGTAAAACTTGGCAATGGTCTTAAAAAAGATAAAGACGGTAATATCACGGTAGATGCAGGCGATATTACTAATGAAAATGGTGCGCCAAAAGTTGCAGATGCAGATAAAGGTAAAGTGGCAACTGTAGATACAGTGGCAAAAGCTATTAATGATTCCTATTGGATTGCTTCTGCGGAAAAAGATGGTAAAACAATTGGTGCAGATGATAACGTTAAACCTAGTACAAAAGTAACGTTTGATGCTGGTAAAAATATTGAAATTGATCACAGCACTCCAAATAAATTTACTTTCAAAACAGTAGATAACCCAGAGTTTAAAACTCTTGATTTAAATGATGGGGCTGGCAATAAAGTTAACTTAGCTCCAACAGCAGATGGCTTAAAAGTAGGTAAAGGCGACAATAACGATCCAGTTAATATCACGAATGTAGCAGGCAATTTACCAGGTGCGAAACCAGGTACAACTGCTCCAACTACAGATTCTGAAGGCCCAACAGCAGAAGAATTGCCGAAAATTGCTAACAATGCAGCTACTGTAGGTGACGTATTAAATGCAGGCTGGAATTTGAAAAACAATGGTGAAGCACGTGACTTTGTGAAACCATATGACACTGTTAACTTTGTAGATGGTGCCAATACAACAGCAGTAGTAACGACGTCTAAAGATGGTAAATCTAGCGATGTAACATACAATGTAACAGGTCTTCCTATTACATACACAGATAAAGATGGAAAACCAGTATCTAAAGTTGGTGATAACTTCTATCCAGTAAATGAAAAAGGTCAGCCTATTACTTCAGACGGTAAACCAGCAGTGGGAACAAATGATAAAGGTGAACCTATTACAGAAGATGGTACAGTAATTAAACCAATTGATCCAAAAGCAAATCCATTAAAAACATCCTTGGTAAATCCAGCTCCTGAAAAAGGTAAAACACCTACAAATAGCCCAACACAATTAGGTAATGTGGCTAATGGTGCAGAGACTTTTAAACCGGCTGATGATGTAAAATTAGCAAATGATGGTAAATGGTACCCAGCAGATCAAGTAAAACCTAATGGACAACCAAAAGAGGGTGCTACACCTGCAACAAGTCCATTGGTTACAAAAAATAAAGCTGGTGATATTCTTGAAAAAGGTAATGATGGTAACTGGTATAAGGCTGATGATTTAGTAAATGGTGAGCCAAAACCTGATGTAGATGAACAAACACCAGTGGCAAAACCAGAGAATGCTGATAAAGCAGGTCTTGTGAACTTTGCAAACTCTAATCCTAATAATGTAGCTACTGTTGGGGATTTACAAAACATGGGCTTCGTAGTAGCTGCTAAAGATAATGGCTATACAGAACAAGTTCGTAATGCTAACAAGGTAGAATTTACAGGTTCTAAAGGCGTATCTGTAACTGGTAAAACATTAGAAGATGGTACTCGTGAAATTAATGTATCTTTAAAAGAAGGTCGTGTAACAAATACTGTGATCATTACTGGTGCAGATGGTAAAGAAGTTAAGGGTGTACGTGGTGCAGATGGTAAAATCTATAAAAAAGACCCTAAAACTGGCAAAGCCATGAAAGAAGAACTTCCAATTAAACCAACAGACACAGTAACAAACGATGGTGATGCGTATGTAACAGGTAACTCTGTAGCTACAGCAATCCAAAAATCTGGTTGGGACATCGGTATCGGCTCTACAGATAAAGCGTTCAGCACTGAGAAAAAAACGTATGAACGAGTGAACCCTAAGGATAACGTAAAATTTGCGAACGGTGATAATACCACTGTATCTATGGTAGTAGATGCTAAAGCAGATAGAGATGGTGCTACAGTAACTACTACATATGTAAAAGTAGACGTGAATCGTGACTTGAAATTGGATAGTGTAACAACTACTGGTAAAGATGGTTCTTCTACTAAAATGGATGGAAATGGTATCAAAGTAACTCCAGCTGATAAAACTAAACAACCTGTTTCCTTGACAACTAATGGTTTAGATAATGGCAATAACAGAATTACTAATGTAGCACCAGGTGTTGGTGATACAGATGCAGTGAATGTATCTCAATTAAAAGGAGTAGCTAATGCAGTAGCTGAAGTAGGTAATCGTGTGAACCGTTCTGGTGCTCAAGCAGCAGCCTTGGCTGGTTTACAAACAATCCAATACGATCCATTAGAACCAACTCAAATTTCTGCAGGTGTAGGTCATTACAAAGGATCTAGTGCTTTGGCATTAGGTGTAAACCATTATAAAAATGAATCTACTTTATTCCATGTAGGTGCATCTTTCAATGGACGTAGTAGTGAAACAATGGCAAATGCTAGCGTAACTTGGAAATTTGGTTCTCGTGCAGATGAAACAGCAGTGAAAGACACATTCCGTCAAGGACCAATCAGTGCATCTTACACATTGCAAGATAAAGTATCTGCATTGGAAGTACAAAATAGCGCTCAAAAAGATGAAATAGCAGAATTGCGAGCATTAGCAGCAACGCAACAAGCACAAATTGCTGAATTGTTTAAACGTTTAAACGAAAAAGCATAAGATTTTATGTGGCTATATAGACGTTGCTAACTGAATAATGTAACAGGAAGAGTACGGTATCTCCCTCTCAAACAGTATTATATTCTGTTTGTTCGGGACACGCCGTGCTCTTCTTGTGTTTTCGTGATGTAGATAGAATGGAACGCAACAAAACTGATAATGCTAAATGCATTTCTTTTGGAAAAAAGGTTAGTGTTGACTTCACCTTTTTTAACGAGTATACTATGGGTGTAGAGAGTACTATCTCAAATCATTGTTGTTACTTAATAAGCAACTAAAATAAGATTAAGTTCAAATGGTTGTCGCTACTCGATATGCGACTCAATAAGTATTCGAGCTCAAATATGTAGACTCCATTCGAAAGAATGGAGTCTATTTTTTAGGGAGGGTTTATGAAAACAGGTCACTTTTATTATATAAACGATCAATATTTTGTAGATTTTCCAGATCCATATTTAATGAAAAATAAGGAAACTATAGATGGTCAAGCACATGATAGACCATGTTTTTATGCTTTTTTAGATGTGTCGACTAATTTATATTGGATGATACCCTTTTCTTCACAAATAGATAAATTTCAAAAAATATATGATACGAAAATTAATAAATATGGAAAATGTGATACCATTTTATTTGGAAAAGTACTAGGGCATGAAAAAGCGTTTCTAATTCAAAATATGTGTCCAGTTAGTATTTCATATGTTAAAAATGAATATATAGATGCTATTTATCATAAGCCTGTTAGAGTTGATGGGCGACTAGAGAAAGAATTAGAAAAGAAAGCTCGTAAAGTTTTGGCATTACAAAGAAAAGGGATACGATTAATTTTTCCAAATATATTAGAAATTGAAAAGCAGTTGCTTATAAACAAGTAATGAAAAAGCCTAACGAATAAGGTCTGGTACACCTTAATGCGTTAGGCTTTTTCTATGGTACTATTCTTTTACGAGAAGGCCCCAAATATGGTATGATATAAGGTACAGATAATAATACATAACATATTCCTACATAGATAATAGGAGGTACCTACGTTGAGTAGTATATTTGATATTATTGGGCCCGTTATGATAGGTCCATCTAGTTCACATACAGCAGGGGCGGCGCGTTTGGGAAAGATGGCTTTGTCTATTTTTCGTGAGCGCCCTGACAGTGTCACTATGACCTTATATGGTTCTTTTGCCAAGACCTATCGTGGACATGGTACAAACCGTGCTTTGGTGGCAGGATTACTGGGAATGGATGCAGATGATGCACGTATTCGTGAGTCCTTGGAGATAGCAGAACGTGAGAACTTTCAGTATACCTTTATTGAATCGGAAATAGATGCAGGCCATCCTAATACAGTTCGATTCAATATGTACGGTAAAGATGGAAAACACATGTCTGTTACAGGGTCATCCCTCGGTGGAGGTCGTGTGGCAGTGACCAATATTGATGGTATCGATGTAGATATTACTGGGGAAGAGCATCAAATCATTGTCTTTCATACAGATCAACCGGGTGTTATTGCTGGGGTCACACATATTTTGGGGCTAGAAACAATTAATATTTCTAGCATGCGGGTGTTCCGTAAGCGAAAAGGGTCAGAGGCAGTCATGCTTATTTCTACGGACTCTGATGTAGATGCAATGGCATTGCAGCAAATTAAAGAAGTGCCGGGCATTTCCTCGGTTATGTATTTTGAACCATTGGAATAGAGGATACTATGAGTTATTTATACGATACAATTGAAGACATTGTTCGCTTGGCTGATCGTGAAAGTATTTCCTTTTCCGAAGTGGTCTTGCGTTCAGAAATAGAAAGTACGGGCTCGACGAAAGAGGAGGTCCTAGCTGAGATACGACGTCGTATTCAGATTTTTAAGGAATCTGTTCGTGATGGCATCGCTGACACAAGAAAAAGTAAGAGTGGTATGTCTGGAGGGCAAGCGAAACAATTAGATGAAAGACAACCTCTTTTTTTAAGCGATTTAGCTTATCGGGCACTACGTTATGCTATTTCTGTGAATGAAGCAAATGCAAAGATGTTCCGCATTGTGGCATGTCCTACAGCAGGAGCCTGTGGTATTTTACCAGGTGTGATGCAAGCGGTAGGAGAAGTCTACGAATGCGATGAGGAAGCGTATGTGAATGGATTTTTAGCGGCAGCTGGTGTAGGTAATGTAGTGACAAATCAAGCCTGTGTAGCGGGGGCTGTGGGTGGTTGTCAAGCCGAAGTGGGTACAGCGGCTGCTATGGCTTCTGCTTGTGCTGTAGCGATGATGGGCGGCACTACGGAAGAAGTGGTAACGGCTATGACTCTATGTATGAAAAATGTCTTAGGTTTAGTTTGCGATCCTGTGGCAGGACTGGTGGAAGTGCCTTGCGTGAAAAGAAATGGAATCTATGCAGTGCATGCGTTGGCATCCGCAGAAATGGCTATGGCAGGATTGCGTAGTCGCATTCCTGCAGATGAAGTGATTGGAGCGATGGATTCCATTGGACGGGCTTTACCAGAAGCGCTTCGTGAAACGAGTGAAGGCGGTTTGGCGAAAACTAAAACAGGTGTGGATATCACGAATCGGTTAGCCCATCAGAAATAGAGAGGTGTAAGTATGGGCATGGAAGCATACAAAGAGACTTCTATCTACAAAGGAGCTCTGCGCATTTTGCAGACCTTACAAGCAGCGCATTATGAAGCGTATATTGTGGGTGGTGCGGTGCGAGATATACAGATGGGACGGATTCCTCACGATTATGATATTGTCACTTCCGCTATGCCGGAGGTGGTCATCGACGTACTACGAACTGAGGGCTTTATTACGACGAATGTAGTAGGCGCCTCCTTTGGGGTGGTTGTGGTTACAGAGGGTGATGATACCTATGAAGTAGCAACTTATCGAAGTGAACAATATGGTGAAGATAGTCATCGACCAGTGGCAGTACAATTTCCTTCTACGTTTTTAGAGGATGTACAGCGGCGAGATTTTACGATCAATGGTCTTGCTCTTACTGAAAGTGGTGAGGTCCGTGATGAAGTAGGCGGTTTACGAGATATTGTGGCACGCCGTTTATGTACCATTGGATCTAGCCAAGAGCGATTTCAAGAAGATGCGTTGCGCATGTTCCGATTATGTCGATTTGCAGGACAATTAGGCTTTTCTATTGATCCTGCCACCTGGGCGGGCATAGAGCCGAACCTATATCGTGTGGAAGGATTATCTTTAGAACGAGTGCGTATAGAAATTGAAAAAATGTTACTTAGTGAGTATGTAGATCTCGCTTTAGATGCGTTGGTGCGCAGTCATTTAAATGAGCAATGTTGCCAACAAACGATAGAGGGTCAGTCTCGACGGATTCCTATATTGCCAGAGCTAACTCATCTAGTGGATTTACCGCAAGCACCAGAGCACCACGTACATGATGGATGGTGCCACACTTTAGCAGTAGTAAAAAGGGTGGCGCCGAATCTAGTATTGCGTTGGGCTGCTTTGCTCCACGATGTAGGGAAAGGTATGGAAGGAGTTCGAGGCTTTCACAATGGGCGCATTACGGATCGTAATCATGATAGGGTGGGTGCCACTATGGCACGAAATATCTTGACCCGTTTAGGCTATGCTAAAGAATTTGTAAATCTTGTGGTATGGCTTGTAGAGCGACATATGCGGTTTCACTTTTATGTGTCCAATGGTTCTGCAGATTTACGTAAATGGTTGCAGAAGGAATGTCATGAAAATTTATTTAGAGAAACCAAGGATCTAGTGGAGGCTGTGGACTATCTAAAAACCCTAGGTGTGGCAGATGTATTAGGAGGAGGCACGAAAGATGCAGAACCTACAGTCCAGTATGGAACACGCATGATGGATATGGCAAAACAGATGCCTGTACACACGAAGGATTTGTGCTATGATCGCACATTGCCCAATTTAGTAGCACCTTATACGAAGGAAGTAATGCAGACTCTCTTACAGAGAGTACAAGCGGGAGATATTCCCAATACACCAGAAGCCTTACATAAGGCAGGAATGGCTAAATACGAACGAGTAAAGAAAAAGGAGTACCATGCATGAAAGTGCAAGCAGCAAGAAAACGATTAAATTTGAATGCCGGTTCGTGGTTCTTAGTTCTATTTTTTATATCATTAGGAATTATATTGCGATATACCTATGTACAGATTGTGGCAAAAGATACCTATTCTGAACGGTTTTCTAATCAATTTTTAACAGATAGAGTTTTACAATCTCCACGGGGAACTATTTTTGACCGCAATGGCAACCCCTTGGCATTGAGCGTAACAGTGAACTCGGTTAGTGCTGACCCAACGATGATGCGTGTAGTGGCTAAGAAATCCCCTGAAGAAGTGGCAGATGTATTAGCTCCTTATGTGCGTATTTCCAGAGAGGAAATTATTAAAAAATTAAATGAAGATACCGCCTTTGTGTGGATTGACCGCCTCTTAGATGTGCCGAACTCCAATGGTATAGAAGCAGCCATCAAGGAAGCAAAGTTCAATTTTATTACCTTACATAAAGAGAGCCGTCGCTATTATCCGAATGATACTTTATTAGCGCAGGTCCTTGGATTTGTGGGATTCAATGAAGATGGCAAAGCCGATGCAGAAGGTAAGGCAGGATTAGAGGCAGACTTAGATGATGTGATTCGCAGTAATGAGGTAAAAGTCAGCATTTATAACGATACAGCAGGTAGACCTGTCTTTGAGTCCGTACAGTCTCAATTTTTACCAGATCAAGAAAAATCTGTAAATCTCACCATTGATACTACGGTGCAGTTTATTGCAGAGCGTGCACTGGATAAAGCGATGGCAGATACAAAGGCTCGCAGTGCAGCCATGATTATTATGGACCCTAAAACAGGGGAAATCTTGGCAATGGCGAACAAAAATCGTGGTATGGCATCGGATGTGAATAAATTAAAGTTTGAAGATTATCGGAATAATGCGGTGGTAAGCATTTATGAACCAGGGTCTACTTTCAAACCGATTATTGCCGCCTCGGCTCTGGCAGCTGGAAAATGGCAATTAGATACAGTGTACAATGATACGGGTACCATTCTAATCGATGGGCATACGATAAAAAACTGGGACGGTAAAGGCAGTGGTAAAGTTCGCTTACTAGATATTCTAAAATATTCCATTAATACGGGCATGGTGTACTTGGGTACGACTACCGGTGGAGATATTTTGACAGATTATGTCAAACGATTTGGGTTTGGTAAAGCCACAGGCATTGAACTGCCGGCTGAGGGAGATGGAATCCTATTTGATCCGAAGACAATGAGTAAATTAGATACTGCCACTATGTCTATCGGACAAGGGATTGCGGTAACACCATTGCAAATGGTACAAGCCTTTGGGGCCTTGGCAAATGGGGGCAAAATGATGAAACCTCATATTATTAAATCCATCGTGAACCCAGATGGATCTACTTTCAGAGAAGCACAAGATATAGAGCAAGGCCAACCTATCCCTGAAAGTATTGCCAAACAGATTACAGATATTTTGGAAAAAGAAGTTTCTGAAGGGGGCGGCCATAAAGCCTACGTAGAGGGCTACCAATTTGCCGGTAAAACAGGTACGGCAGAAAAATTAGATGCCGAACATGGTGGTTACTTGAATGGCCGGTATATTGCATCCTTTATTGGATACGGCCCTGTAGAAGATGCTCACTTTGTTGCCTTAGTTGTGATTGATGACCCGCAAGGTACATTCTATGGTAGTCAAATTGCAGCGCCAGTATTCCAAGATGTGATGTCACAATTAGTGCGGTACTATAAGCTTTCACCAACTCGTAGTAAACACAATGACAAAGATAAGGCGAAAGGTGGAACTAATGTATTAGTGGTGCATCGTAATAAAGATGGATCTGTGATTGTGCCAAACTTTGTGGGACACGCCTATGGGGAGGTCCGCGATTGGGTTCATGAAGCTGGATTAACGTTCAAACCAACCGGTACGGGCTATGCCATTTCACAAGATGAGGCCGTGGGCAGTACGGTAGAACAAGGAGAATCTATAACGGTTCATTTTAGTCGTTAATGTAGATAGAATGCTTACACATACTCTGATAGGTGTAACATACTAATGTAATAAAAATTCTGAATGTGAGGATATCATGATAGAATTATTAGGAAAACCAGTAGCACAGGCTCGTAAGGCTGTGCTACAAGAGAAAATGCAAGTACTAGCCAATCAAGGCGTGACCATTACACTAGGTATTTTGTTAGTGGGTGACGATAGTGCTGCTAAGATGTATGCTACTTTCATGGAAAAGGTAGCAAAAGGAGCGAATTTCGATACTGAATTAGTGGAATTGCCGGAAACAGCTACCCAAGAAGAGGTAGAAGCGGTGATTCACAGATTCAATACAGATGAACGTATTTATGGTGTGTTACCGTTGATGCCAATGCCGAAACATATCGACAGTGAAGCGGTGATTGGAGCCTTAGATCCAGCGAAGGATATTGATGGGCTAACCACCTATAACATTGGGCTATTTAGCTCTGGCAAAGGTGGGTATGTGCCGTGCACACCAAAGGCTTGCATGGCGATTATTGACCATTATGGCATCGAACTAGCAGGCAAAAAAGTAGTGGTTCTAGGCCGTAGCCAAGTAGTGGGTAAACCTGTAGCATTGTTGGCGCTAGAGCGCAATGCAACGGTGACAATCTGCCATTCTAGAACACAAAACTTACCAGCTGAACTAGCACAAGCCGATGTGGTCATAGCTGCGGTCGGTAAAGCTCACATGGTGCACGGATCTATGTTGAAGCCAGGTTGTGTTGTCATCGATGTGGGAATCAATGAGTTAGAGGGACAGACCGTAGGTGATGTGGACTTCGGATCTGCCAGTGAAGTGGCTTCTGCCATCACTCCTGTACCAGGTGGCGTTGGTTCTGTAACGACCACCATGATGTTAGAAGGCTTATACGAGGCGTATTATGCACGAAATGGCCATCGCTGAGGGAATTATGGATGTGGCGCTAGACACGCTGAAAGCGAATGAAGGCACCATCATCCATGCTATACAAGTACAGATTGGTGCGTTGTCTGGCGTAGAGCCAGAGGCGTTACACTTTTGTTTTGATGCAGTCACACAAGGAACGGCGGCAGAGGGAGCAAAGCTAGACATTGAAACGATTCCTATGAAAGGACGTTGTTTAGATTGCCATCAAGAATTTTCAATGGAACAGTATCGTCATGTATGTCCACACTGTGAAAGCTTTGCCGTAGAAGAATTACAAGGCCGAGAATTGCGTGTGGCATCCATCGATATGGATTAAAGGAGTACTATGGAAGTACAAGTAATGACAAATGTATTGGCAAAAAATGATGCCATTGCAGAAACACTACAACAACAATTTAAAGATAAACACATTTTAGTGATGAATTTATTGGGTTCTCCAGGGGCGGGTAAAACATCCCTATTAGAGGCGACGTTACAAACCTTGTCCAAGGACTATCGCATTGCTGTTATTGAAGGTGATTTGTTCACAGATAAAGATGCGGAGCGCATTCATGCCACAGGTGTACCAGTGATTCAAATTAACACTGTCGGAGGTTGCCATTTAGATGCGAATATGATTCGTGAGGCTATTGCTGAACTAGATTTGGATGCGTTGGATGTAATCATCATTGAAAATGTAGGTAATTTAGTATGCCCAGCAGAATTTTTCATCGGTGAAGATATGAAAGTGACTGTTCTTTCTATTACAGAAGGAGAAGATAAGCCATTAAAATATCCTTTGATTTTTAAAGAGTCAGCAGCAGTATTGTTGAACAAAGTTGATTTATTGCCTTATGTACCATTTAAAATGGATGAGGCCATGCGGGATATTAACTCCTTACAACCAGGTGTGCCTATTTTTCAGGTGAGTTGCACTCAGGAAGCAGGGCTTTCACCTTGGATTACTTGGGTGAAAGAAAAATTAGAGGAGCGACGTAACAATGAAAGCTAATTGGAAAGCTGCCTTAGGGGCTATGGTAATAGCAGGAATAGTGGTGTTACAGCCACAGGCTGTACTGGGTCATGAGGTATCTATCAATACCAGTGCTGACACTACACGGATGTCAGAAGAGTTGGCGCTTAGAAAATTTATAAAAGAGAAGAAAGCTTCCTTTCAGGAAGGTGAAGCAGAACAACTTGATCTAGTGGGAACTGCATTTACAGCTAAACGAGTGCCCCCTCTTGTGATTACAGATGAATTTGTGAAAGCTCTTGCAGGGGAAGCAAAAGCTCGTGTAGAGGGGAAACAACATGAACCGTGGGTATTTCCAGATGTGGATGTACTGAAAGAAAAACTAGAGGCTATAGGTAAACAAAAAGCTGTGGAAACACATGCTGGTGATATGTTGGATGGGGATTCCGCTGTGGAAAGTACGCTAGAAACAGGTAGCGCTGAGAAAGCTAAGGAAACTAAAGTATCTAAAGATAACAAGACCAATGGTAAAGAGAAACAGAAGGCATCTAGTGAGTCTAACAAGGCGGTAGAAGATACGGAAGATGCAAAGAAATCTAAAGTTTCTAAAGCTTCTAAATACCCCATTGAGCTATTGTGGACAGATAAGCCTAGTATTTTCTTACATGAAGATGTTCATGTAGGGGCAACGCGTAGTGAAGTGCTCTTTGCTTGGGGTGCACCACGAGCTATGTGGCGGGACAATACAGATGGTTCTTTGTTGTGGCTATATGAAGGCGTAATTGGTAAAGAAAAAACTATAACAGAAAATAAAAAATCCTCTATTCAAAAAGAGGAGTTTTCACAGTTGGTGAAGAATACTTATACTAGTGACTCTTTAGCAGGTTCTAACAGTTCTGTGGGTTATGTATGGCTTTCATTGAAGCAGGGGAAAGTCACGCATTTGGGAATGATTGCGGGTCATGACTGGCCTCGTTTTGCTATACCAGCCACTACATTAGAAACATTTAAGCCTAATACCATGACAGAATCAGATTTCTCTTTGATGGGATACCGATTAGGTGATACCTTTACCAATGATCCAAATCGATCTTGGGAAGAGAGAGGCAAGCTGTATGGTCAGGAATTTTTAGGCTATAAGGATGTAGTAATCGCATATAACAAGGAACACGAAATCACTCGTGTCATGATCAACTCATCGCTTGGTACGACGAAACGCGGCATTTCACTAGGAGATTCTAAATATTTACTGCTCTATCTCTACGGAGTGCCAGATTTTGAAGAACCTGCTAATCATCATGATAGCACCAAAGGTGTTGTGTATGGCTATCGCCATCCAGTACTAGAACATACCTATTTGTTGTTTACATTGGATGATACATTCATTAGAGAAATATTATTATCCAACCAAAAGAAAAGCGAACTTGTTTCGGCTATGTAGCCTGTGGCGTTCGTAACGAAATTATATAACGGGAAGAGCACGGCATACTCCTCACAAACGGTATTTCATAATGTTTGTTCGGAGCACGCCGTGCTCTTCTTGTGTTTGAGTGATTTAGGTAGTTAGGGAACGCCACAAGGCTACTACGCAAAATTGCGTTCCTTAGAGATTTTTGAGCTATTTTGTATGCAGATCATAGCACTTTTAGATTTACTATATAAGTAATGAAAAAGCCTAACGAATAAGGTCTGGTCACCTTAATACGTTAGGCACATTTTCATTTCAAACTTTCTTGAGATGAGCCTAACGCCGATCAAACGTTGATGGCTCTTCTTTTTGTATATTTAGTATACCATATTTTGTTGTGAAATACTACTGTTGTAACGGCAAGCTCTATATAATAAGGGTAAATTTTTTGATATGTCAGTAATAAATGTAATAAAGAACGAACCTATTCCTATCCAAAGTGGTGTTATAATGTATTCTTTGAGAGGTATGACAAAATTTTCTGAAAAAAGTTAAAAAATTTTTTATAAAACACTTGCGTTAGGAATCATAAATGTGGTATTATATCAAAGTAGTCAAGAACAGGACTACGGAGTAGAAAAAAGTTCTTGACAAACTACATAAAGACATATATAATATGTATGTAAATGTGCTGGCGTAGCTCAATCGGTAGAGCAGCTGACTTGTAATCAGCAGGTTGTGGGTTCAATTCCTATCGCCAGCTCCATTTTTTTGGAGGGATTCCCGAGCGGCCAAAGGGAGCAGACTGTAAATCTGCCGTCTTCGACTTCGAAGGTTCGAATCCTTCTCCCTCCACCATTTTCATCGCGGGGTGGAGCAGTTGGTAGCTCGTCGGGCTCATAACCCGAAGGTCGCAGGTTCAAGTCCTGTCCCCGCAACCATGTTAATTCGTTAGTGATTGAATAGTGCTGGTGTAGCTCAGTCGGCAGAGCGTATCCTTGGTAAGGATAAGGTCACCGGTTCAATCCCGGTCACTAGCTCCATATACTTGGCGGCATAGCTCAGTTGGCTAGAGCAATCGGTTCATACCCGGTGTGTCCGCGGTTCAAATCCGTGTGCCGCCACCAATAACCTCACTTAGGTGGGGATTTTTTTATATTTGAAATATAGTTCATAAAAGGTGGAGATACTCTTATATGAGTATCTCCACCTTTTATTATAAAAATTCTATTAAATTTTTTCAAAGATAGGAAGAAAACTTAGCTTATAAGTTGGCTTGTTCATCGATATAGCTCCTTGCGGCATTAAATACTTCAGCTTTAGAAAGTCGAGTCGTTGAACTTCTAGCTAATGTATCTGCTTCATCAAGTTTTTCTTCTACATCCATGGTCAGTGTGGAATATTGCTCGATGCTCATTAGCACCATGGTACCATATCCATTTTTAGTGAGAAATACAGGTGAGTTTGAGTTGATCACAGTTTCTTCAATTTCAGGAAATTTATTTCGTAAGTCAGAGACTGGGCGAATATGAATCATAATAAACACCTCCTTATTATCATAATTATATCTTTATTTTATCAGAGTATTACAAAAAGATAAACTAGTGTATTAAGTTTTATTTTTACTCTTGGTTAGATAAGCATTGAAATTCATAGATTGACTTTGTATAATGAGAGTATAGAAAGGTGGTGGCTCTATGGCTAAAGCGATAGATGTGGCAAAATTTTTTATTGAAATAGTTGCTAATACTCCTAATGAAGATGCGATAACTAATTTACGGTTAAATAAACTGCTGTACTTTGCTCAAGCTGGGAGCGTTTCATCATTAGGTTATACTCTTATTGAAGAAGATTTTGAAGCATGGGATTTAGGCCCGGTTGTTAAATCTATTTATAAAACCTTTAAAGAATATGGAAGAAATGGGATTGTTAATCAATCATTTGATCGACAAGCGTTGACTAAAGATGAGCAATTATACTTGTTAGATATTCTACGTAAATATAGCACAATGTCTACATCTTCTTTGGTGAATAAATCTCACGAAAAAGGGACCCCTTGGTATGAAGTGTACTATTCTACTGAGGATAAAATTATTCCGAAACATCGAATTACAGAATACTATGGACATATTGAAACTGTTGATAAATTTACATTGCCGTTTACAGAGAAAGACTTCGTTGGGACAAGAGATGAATCTAACCATTTAGTGTTAC
Organism: Veillonella sp. CHU594; assembly: GCF_003992265.1. Classification (NCBI taxonomy): domain Bacteria; kingdom Bacillati; phylum Bacillota; class Negativicutes; order Veillonellales; family Veillonellaceae; genus Veillonella; species Veillonella sp. CHU594. Next base: position 1,020 of record NZ_RQVB01000012.1, on the reverse strand, counting down.
CACAGGAGTATGACTATGCCGAATAGTGGGGAAGTAGAAAAGAGGTACATATGACAACATGGTTTAATGATTTAAAAGAATTAATTTGGCACCCTAAGAGTAGGGGATTCGATCAAATTGCAGAGCATGGGACGATAAAAAAAGGTTTACTTACCTATTTTGGTCTGGAAGTGGTATTCTGTTTATTGGTGGCTACTTTAGTACTGCCGTTGGTAGGCTTTTTCATGCCTGCCTATTATCGTGAGATTGACGCCTTAGGGTCGGCCATTATCATAGGTTTGGCCATCGTCTTTTTCCTATTTCAAGCGGTGTCCATTTTGTTTAACAGTGCGATTTTCTTCGGCTTATACAAATTGACAACAGGTGAGGCGACTTGGACAGATGTGGTGAAAGGATTCATCTACGGCAAGGTCATCACCAATGTATATGGCGTAGTATTAGGCTTGCTCTTGTTGCCGTTTTTTGGGACAGGTTTTTTCCTAGCAACATCCTACGGTATGGAACTTATTTGGCTCTTCTTAGGGGCTTTCTTTGCAGTGGCCATCTGGATTTTCTACATGAATCTATCCCTGATGGCTCGTATTATTAAAAGTACCCTAATGAAAGCATTTTTATTATTGCTAGGTACTGGTATTGTGCAAATTATTTTAGAATATATGCTGAGATATTTGTAAGTTATGCGCTAGAATACTATATTGTGCCGCCTATATAGTATGTTTTCGGAATATATGTTGAATTACTTATATAAAATGTAATGAGGAACAGAGGTTAGACTTTCACAGAAATATCCGATAAGTGGAATGAAAGCACCTGTAATTCCTATAAAATAAGTAAAGTGTATTTGTATTTCTCTATTTAATCATATATAATAAAGGTAATTAGTTTTTTTGTAATGAAGGAGGCTATTTTAACAATGGCAAAAGCAAAGTTCGAACGTAATAAACCACACGTTAACATTGGTACTATCGGTCACGTTGACCATGGTAAAACTACTTTAACAGCAGCAATCACTAAAGTTCT
>NZ_RQVB01000011.1:0-50176 GCF_003992265.1 Veillonella sp. CHU594 | reverse complement strand
GGTCGTAATATATTTGTCAGCCTATCAGGATCTTCGAGAAATGTTTTTGCAGATAAACAATAACAGTTATAATCAGATTTAAAGCCATTATCTTTCATAAACTCATCTGTTATATTCTTAAAATCATTATACTTTTTATATAATTCCTTAAAATTATCTCCGGAAATTATTGCTCTTCTTAAAGCTTCATTTTTTCTTATCTCATAAGCCATTGTATAGACATCATTTGTAATCACCGATGTTTTATTATCTAAGTCCCAATAAAAATCAAACGATGAATAATTGCTATTTACTTTTTTTATTATTTTGGTAAATTTCTTGCTATTTAATACTGATGGAAATAAGGCATACTTAAATCTATCATAAGCAAGCTTTTGCAAAAGAGCATAACTTTCTTCTAAAAAATTTCCACAATCAGTTAATGTCATATTTTCAAAATTTAAGTGTTTGATTTCTTCTATTTTAGTTTCATATATATTCATAAAATCTTTGCACTTCTTATAACAGAACTCAAAATCTTTCATGTTCTTTAAGATATTAAAAAAATTGAAAATATTCTTTCCAATTCGCTTTCCTTCATCAGAAAAAGTTTGTATACCATCATCATCTATAATTGGATTTCTTGGTAAAATAATCCCACCTTCTGATAAAATGTTTACTTTCTGATCATTGATTGCCATCAAATAATCGAATTCAAGAACTCTATGTGCAAAAGGCATTTTTTCTAAAAAGAATGACATTACTTCTCGTGTATCCTTTTTGATTTTTTTGCCCTTTATATACTTCTCTATTAAATCATTGCCAATTATATCATTTTCAGAATTTTTTAATGTGGTAATCGCTCTCGCCTGTAAAATATATACAATATCATTTTTGATTGCCCATTCAATATCCATAGGCATACGATAATGTTTTTCAATCTTTAAACCACACTTCATAAGTTCAAGTAGTTCTCTATCATTTAATACACGAGTTTTTCTTTTATCAGAGCTTACTGCTACCTCAACAGTTTCCTTATCCCCATATATAATCTGTGTTTCCTTACTTCCAATATTTACTTGGGCTATTTTCCCTAATTTATCAATAATGTAGCTATCAGCTGTAACTCTTCCGCTTACAACGCTTTCTCCTAATCCAAAGCTTGCATTTATTTGCATTTCATTTTCTTTTTTGTTTACTGGATTTACGGTAAATAAAATTCCTGATTTTTCACTCTCTATCATTTCTTGAATAACAACTGCAATAGAAACTGAAGTTTGATCATAATCTTGATGAAATCTATAACTTACAGCTCTATTTCCCCAAAGCGAAGCATAACAATTACGCACTGCATTCAATACACTTTCAATACCTTGAACATTTAAATAAGTTTCTTGTTGCCCTGCAAAACTGGCATCTGGCAAATCTTCTGCCGTTGCTGAAGAACGCACTGCAACTCTTATATTATTTCCAAGATTAAAATATTTTTCTCTTATTGCATTCTCTAACCTTTTAGGAAATTTTCCAGACTTTATTTTTCTTCTAAAACGCTCAGATTCATTTAGAAGTTTTCTTTCATCATCTACTGATTTTTTTATTCCATTTTCAATGAGAATATCAATCCCATTTACTTTTAAAAAATCTCTATATGCGTCTGCTGTTATAACAAATCCACTTGGAACATTTATTTTAGCAGAAGTCATTTCTCCAAGATTAGCACCCTTACCTCCAGCAACTAATACATCTTCCTTTTTTATCTCATTAAAATTCAGAATCATTACTATCACCTTCATTTAAGCAATTAAATTTCTATATATTTAAAAACAATGCTTTGTATATAAATATTAAGCACTTCTTCAAAGGTATCTTTATTGAAATGGAAATAATTTGAACATATAACGAAGCTGCCAACAAAGGCATTTGATAAGCCTTGCTTATCTACGCTTTTTACTACATTATTTTTGTACCAATAATCTATTAACCTATCCAAAAAATCACCATATAGATTTTCTACTCTATTCACTTTCTTTGAATCTTGATTTGCAAATATTCTAAATGCCTCTTGATAAATTGGCTGGGTTTTAATTTTCTCAGTCATATCTATCGAATACTTATAAATTACCTCTGAAAGGAACTTTTTAGGATTCGTGAGTGAATTCGAAAATTCTCTTTCAATGTTTCCCAATTTTTGTATTGACCTATATGCCATTAAATCGATGATAAGAGATTCTTTGTCTTTCCAAAAATTATAGAAACTTCCTTGTGCTATCCCTACTCTTTTTGTCAATTCCGAAATACTAAGTGATTTTGTACCTTTATCATGAAATAAATCAAGAGCAGTTTCCATAATACTTTCTTTGATTTTTATCTTTTCTTCTTCTGTAAATGCCTTTGCCATTTTTAACCTCTAAACTTCTCAAACCAATCTGTGAATTTTTTATTTTTTATTCATTGATATTATAACACCCACAAATTCAAAAGCCAATGAATATTTTATTTTATATTCATTGACCTTGGATATATTATTTAGTTAAAAAACTCTGCATTTTACACATAAGTGGGGCTACTTTGTTATATCTAAAATTAGGTATATCTCATGTATCTCACTTATGTTTCTTACCATTTCATTATATTCACATTTTTATACAGTTCTTATCTGAAAGAAACCGAATAGATTAACTGCTGTCCCCAAAATTGGTATAGATATACAAAAAGTCCCCTGTACTGAACGCATCATTGCACTCAGTACAAGGGACTTTTCTATTACAACCATTCTGGAGGATCTACGATCATCTTACCACCTTCAATATCAATGGTTAATACCACTGTTTTCAAAGCTGGTAATAATAAATCTGGCTCCCCCTCTTTAGCGACTACGTACACATCGTTTGCACCAGGTTGTAGTACTTCTTTTACAATGCCTAAATCATTACCTTCTGTATCTTCTACGGCAAGGCCTTCGATTTCAAAGATATAATATCTATCTTCTGGCAATTCCACCAAATCTTTTCTTGGCACTTTAATTTCTTGCTTACCTAAACGCTCCACAGCTGTGCGATTAGGTAACTCTTTAAAAGTAGCCAAGATAAACTGTTTATGAAATTTTGCAGATGTAATATGGTATAGTTGACCATTGATGTAGCATTCATCCATTTTCATAAACCGCTCAGGAAAATCTGTTCTCGGTAATATACGAACATCGCCCCGCACACCGTGCGGAGCGACGATCACACCGATGGTAATCAGTTCTTGTGTATCCATTATTGACGGAATGCCACAACTTTGCCATCTTCTAGCAAAATTTCAGATCCCATAAGAGCATCTAAATTATCACCGATTTTCACAGTAATAGTTTGCTCCATTTGACCTTGGGCAATTTCAGAACCAATTTCAAGCTTTTCTGCTTCTTTCAAACGCTCTGCTACTTGAGCTTTGAAAGCTACGCGTTGTTGCTTTTCTTCCTCGATTTGTTGACGCAATTGGATTAAACCTTGTGCATCAATTTTTGCTTGTTCACTTAACAAACGTTTAGCTTGGAATTCGATTTGTTGTAAATCTTGATCTACCATATCCATTTGTTGTTGTAAATCAGCAATAATTTTGTTTTTTAAAGTGTCCGTAACCTTAGACTTAATTGCCACGGGTACGCGTAATGTCATTTCTTCCATGTTACCACCCTTTTAGACAATATCAACGGATATCTTCTTGTTCTCTTTAATAGCCGCTGCTTTAGCCACAGCGCGAATCGCTTTCGCAATCTTACCTTGCTTTCCAATTACTTTACCCATATCATCAGGAGCGACACGGATTTCATAGACTTCCACTTGATCGCGAACTTCCATAGTAACAGAAACGGCTTCAGGTTGCTTAACTAATGATTGAACAATTAATGTAATTAATTCTTGCATCACAGTACGCCTCTCTATTAATTATTTTTTAGCGTCAGCAAATTTTTGCATAACACCATGTTTTTTGAACAAGGAGCGAACAGTATCAGTAGGTTGTGCACCTTTACCCAACCATTCTAATGCTTTCTCTTCGTCAATATTAACGATTGCTGGGTTTTTAGTAGCATCGTATTGACCTACTGTATCAACTGGACGACCTTCGCGTGGAGCGCGGGAGTCAGCAACAACGATACGATAGAAAGGAGCTTTTTTAGCACCTAAACGAGTTAAACGGATTTTTAACATTCTTCTTTCACCTCCTTAAATAGAATATTATCCCATGAACGGTAATTTAGGGAACATCCCCTTCTTACCTTTGCTCATAGACTGCATCTGCTTCATAAACTTACGAGCATCCTCGAACTGTTTAATCAGTTGATTTACTCGCTGCACTGTAGTGCCAGATCCTGCCGCAATTCGTTTGCGACGAGATCCATTCAATATATTAGGATTCGTACGTTCTGCCATCGTCATAGATTTGATGATAGCTTCAATTTGACGCACTTCTTTATTATCTAAATCAAAACCTGCTAATTGGTCCTTCAATTTCCCCATACCTGGTAACATACCCAAGATATTTTGCAAAGGTCCCAATTTGCGTATTTGGTTCATTTGCGCTAAGAAATCATCTAAAGTAAAGCTATTTTTGGCCATTTTCTCAGCCATTTTTTTCGCTTCTTCTTCATCGATAGAACTTTGCACATTTTCAATCAACGTTTTGAAATCGCCTAAATCAAGAATACGAGATGCCATACGATCTGGATGGAATACTTCTAAACCATCCATTTTTTCGCTAGTACCGGTAAACTTAATCGGCGTACCTGTGACAGCTTTAATAGAAAGTGCTGCACCACCACGGGCATCGCCATCCATTTTCGTTAGAATGACACCATCAAGGCCTAGGTAATTATTAAATGCTTCGGCTGTGCCTACTGCATCTTGCCCAATCATGGCATCCACCACTAGCAAGATTTCATGCGGTTTTACTTCACCCTTGATATTAGCTAGTTCATCCATCAAGGTTTCATCAATGGCTAAGCGACCTGCTGTATCGATGATAACAATGTCTTTGAATAAGCGTTTTGCCTCTTCAATACCCGCTTTAGCAATCTCCACAGGATTCGCACCTGGCGTTTCATTTGCAAATACAGGAACATCGATTTGAGCTCCCACTACTTGCAATTGCTTAATCGCTGCTGGACGATACACATCGGCTGCTACTAGCATTGGATTCTTACCTTGTTTACGAAGATGTACAGACAGCTTACCAGCCGTAGTCGTTTTACCTGCCCCTTGTAAACCTACCAACATAATGATTGTGGGAGGTTTCGGAGAAATCATAATACGACTTTCAGTGCCACCTAATAACTCGGTTAATTCGTCATTCACAATTTTAATGACCGTTTGCGCTGGGTTCAAGGAACCAAACACTTCCTCACCCAAGGCTTTATCCTTGATACGGGCAATGAAATCTTTCGCTACTCCAAAGTTTACGTCAGCTTCTAACAAAGCAAACCGAACTTGTCGTAACGCTAGGTTAACATCTTCTTCAGAAATTTTACCTTTTCCTTTTAAGGATGCAAAGGCTTCTTGTAATTTATGTGTTAAATTTTCAAAAGCCATACTAGCCCTCCAATTGTGTTAATAATGATTGAATCGATTCAGATGTAATGGTAGCAGATACTAGCTCTTCTCTAATCTGTTTCACAATCTTTCGCCGTAGTAAATATTGTTCAATGAGGTGCAACTTTTGTTCATACCCCTCCATACTAGCTTTTGCTCGTTCAATATTATCATGAACAGCTTGCCTAGAGATATGCATTTCTTCTGCAATTTCACCTAGTGACATATCATCTTCATGATGTAAGGCATAACACTCTCGTTGTCGCTCCGTCAGCAAAGATCCATAAAAATCTAACAACAAACTAATTGTCATTCGTTCTTCCATGGTCCCTCCTTCTAAGCGTTTTGAAAGTATTATCTGTCAAGCAAAAAATATTTACACCCTATATTACCAATATTTACCTAACTTGTCAATAGTTGTAAAGTGAATTGCCTTTACACACAAAATAATCTATACCACAACATCTTATATTTTGTATTGCATCGCGTCTTATGGTAACTCATTTTTTATATTCTGTTTCCAATTTTCCAGCATACATGTTTCACCTATTCCTCAACAGGTACTGTAATTTTAGATAAATAGTCTTCACGTTTTGTCTCTGTCCAATAATTCCGTACTGGTTCTATATATACGGAACCTGCAATTTGTAATCCCTCATAAGATAAATAACTACTTACTTTATCGTACATCCACTGAGCCTGTTCTTCATAAAGACCCGTATAAAACATTTCTAGATACATCCCTCTAGGACGAGTAACAATCTCCATGTCACCTTCATAATCAAATCCTACATCTGTACAATAATGGCTGTACTTGATGATATCTCCCTGTTCATAGTCTTCTCCATCGATAGCCATACCAATTTGAATAGCTTTAAAAGGGACTTCCTCTATAAGCCTAGCTTGATGTTCTAATAAAGTAAATAACTTTTTCTTTCCTTTTTCTGTTGCATCATAAGGAGTTAGTGCATAGAAAGATTCTTCTTTCATACCAAAGAACAATCGATTTTTAGGTATTTTTAAATATCGTTCTAAGTTAAATAAGGTTCTCTCTAAATTCATTTTATTTGTATATAAATCATTAATCTCCCGATCAAAGCTATAGCGTGCATCTTCTAATAAGGTTTTCAACATATGCGGACCTCGATGTTCCACATAGTCTTGAATATCTTTCAAGGATAGATTTAGTTTTTTTAGGGTCAAAATAATCTCTAATCGATAGCACTCTTCTAATGTGTAATAGCGGTATCCATTATCTTCAATTTTTGCTGGCAGAAATAGTCCTAATTTTTCATAGTATAAGATCGTTTGTTTTGATATGCCATAAATTTTCGACACATCTCCAATCGTCATATAAATATTTCGCATAGATACTATCCTTTCTACTGTATTTCCAACAGGCATTTAGATTTTCTAATAGGTTACTACATTTAACACGTTTAACACATTTAATACATCTAACCCCTGTAATGCCTTTTATACTCATATTGCTTATAATACATTTACAATATTTGCAATCTCTGTATTATCTGTAATTTTTTTAACACTTCTTTTATTTCATTTCCTGTAATACATAAGTGTTTTAGCAAAACTAAACTACAGGCATATAGTTTTAACTACACCTATACTATAGCATAACTATGGGCTTTTTAATATATTGAGTTTCATTCATATATTTTTATCTATTATTAAATTAATTCTCATAAAAAAGTCTAGTCCAAAACCTTTCAAGTTCTATAAACCCTATACTATCAATGGTTAATAACAGATATGAAAAATTTTAAAAATAATTCTTTTTATTTGTTGACTCCACCACAACCATATACTTTATTATAATAACAGAGGACAGGTACTAGATGTACAGGAGTTCTCAATGAGCAAGTTAATAGGTATAAACTATATTGTAAAAGGAGGCTATTCCTATGGCATGTGGACACAAAGGTCGCGAATTTTACGCGAACGATCCAGAAAAATTAGCACGCTACGATATGGCAATGCGTCATATTGAAGCAGCTCGTGAAGAAGGTCAATCTTCCGAGGAAATCCATGCTATGTTCAACCGCATTATGAGCGGCAACACAGCTGGTAAATGTAAGCACAAAAAAGGTTGATTCAAATACGTACGCCCATACTATTAGAATATACCCCAACCTTTGAGTGAAATAGATAGGACGATGTCCGAAACAAAACCCCAACTCTTCTTCCCTTGAGTTGGGGTTCTATTTTTGTGTTAAAACTATTACTGATCACTCTTATATACATAATTCCAGCATTTTGTATAACATCCACAAAAAGGACTATAGCAAATCGTACCTAGTTCGTATTTGTTATAGTCCTTTTCTATTGTATGGCATACAGTGAATATTCATGTAAGCCCTATTACATAGATATTACAATAAAGTTATGAACTTCTCCGGATCATCATATAAGCCAATGATTACACTTTTGCACGTTTTAACCGCAATGCATTGCTCACCACCGTAACAGAGCTAAATGCCATGGCGGTTCCGGCAATGATAGGGCTCAAATACCCTATGGCTGCCAATGGAATACCAATGCAGTTAAAGATCAATGCCCAGAATAAATTTTGTTTAATATTTGTCATCGTTTTACGACTAATCGTCACGGCTTGTACTAAGGTGCGCAAATCATTTCGCACTAATACGATATCCGCCGCCTCTATGGCTACGTCCGTACCATGACCGATACCAAATCCAATATCTGCTAGCGCTAAAGCTGGCGCATCATTGATACCATCTCCCACCATGCCAACGGATTTTCCTTGACTTTGTAATGTGGCGATAGTATTTGCTTTATCTTGTGGCAGTACTTCCGCTACTACGTGAGTAATTCCTGCTTGGGCAGCTATATAGTTCGCTGTGCGCGCATTGTCTCCTGTGACCATCCACACATCGATGCCTTGCTCTTGTAAAGCCTTTACAACCTCAGGAGTTTCTGGACGCAATGTATCTGCTACAGCCCAAATACCGTGTACTGTGCCGTCTACTAACAAGACGGATACAGAATTACCTTGTTCTTCCAGACTGTGGATCTCCGCTTGCCATGGCGTGATATCAACACCTAGTTCTTGCATCCAGCGAGTATGACCAACCCGAATCAATTTATCCGCTATACGTCCTTCCAATCCTTTTCCTGGAATATCTTGAAAGTCTTTCACGATCATTTGTGGCACGCCTTTGCTAGCACCGTATTTAGCAATGGCTTGTGCAATAGGGTGAGTGGATCCTTTTTCAAGATTCACTGTGAAAGCCAAATTATACATTTCATCACCTGCTGTATATATCACTTTCGTAACAGATAGCTTTCCTTCCGTTAAAGTCCCAGTTTTATCCATGATGATGGCATTGATATGACCTGCTTTTTCTAAAAATTCTGCGCTTTTAATAAGCACACCATGTTCTGCCCCAAGGCCTGAACCTACCATGATGGATGTGGGTGTCGCCAAGCCCAAGGCGCACGGGCAGGCAATTACAAGCACAGCTGTGCCATATAATAAAGCTTCTCCTACCGTAGATCCTAATACAAAATACCAAATAATCATGGTAAGAATGGCAATACCGATGACTACCGGCACAAAATAGGATGCTACCACATCCGCGATACGCTGAATGCTCGCTTTAGATGCTTGTGCTTGTTCCACTACTTTGATGATTTGGGATAACATAGTTTCCTCCCCAATAGCAGTGGCTTTCATAATAAATGTGCCCGACATGTTAACTGTGGCGCCTATGACTTGACTAGACTGACCTTTTTCTACAGGTACGCTTTCACCTGTCAGCATAGCCTCATCCACTGTGGAATGACCTTCTAAAATAATTCCATCTACTGGCACTTTTTCGCCGGCCCGTACTTGGATTTTGTCACCTAGGACAATCTCCTTCGTAGGAATATCCATCCACTCCCCATTGCGTTCCACATGGGCCACGCTAGGTTGTAATGCCACTAATTTTTGAATAGCCTCAGACGTACGTCCCTTAGCAATTTCTTCCAATAATTTACCTAATAAAATAAAGGTAATAAGCCACGCAGAGGTTTCAAAATACACATCATGATTCCCTACTGCCATTTGATAGATACTAAATCCGTACGCTACGGACGTGCCTAATGCTACGAGCACATCCATAGTAAGCGTGCCACTGCGAATCGCCGCAAAAGCGCTAGTATAAAAAATCCAGCCCGCTCCAAATTGAGCGATCGTAGCTAAGACTAATTCAATTTCATGAGATAACATCGGCCAATGCCATAAATAGTGACCCATCATGGATACCATCATAGGGATCGCCATGAGAGCTGCCACACCTAAGCGAATATATTGCCCTTTATGAGATGGTTTTTCTACCTTCATATCCGCATCAGTAGCAATGTGTGCTTCAAAGCCAATCTTTTCAATAGCAGCAATGACCTCTGCCGCACCTATTGTGCTACCTTCTGTATACGTTACGGTTCCTTTATTGGTGAGCAAATTGACTTTCACATCTTCTACACCATCTAATTTGCTAACTGCTTTTTCTACACGCCCTACGCAAGCAGCGCAGTGCATGCCAATAATAGAAAATTCTTCTTTATGCATACTTCCTCCTCATGCTATATGCTTCTATGTGAAAGATACCTATATTTATTACTATGAATATATTAACATATATCCAACCTTTTTCATAGTATATACCCTATACAAATTTAACAGTATATTTCTTATACAAATCTTGCAGTATGTGGCTTACACCGATTTGATAGCTATCGATTGTCTAACCCACCGTATTTACACAAACTATTGTATCCAGTTTATGTTATGCTGTCCGAACATACAGGCCTAACACTCTATATTTCATATAGCAACAGTGTTCCACTAACTTATGTTATACTATAGATACACAAGGATTGTAAACTAATATTTATTATTCATATACAGGAGTTTCTATGTCAGATATCCCCCAATCTTATATCACTATAGCCAATGAATTTAGAACTGAATATAGTATCGAAAAGTCACGTTTCATTTCTACTATCGCTCCTGTTACTACTGAAGCAGAAGCACAAACATTTATCCAACGTATATCCAAAGAATTTTGGGATGCTACTCACAACTGCACCGCCTATGCTATCGGGCCTCGCCAAGAACAGCAGCGTTCCTCTGACAATGGGGAGCCATCTGGTACAGCCGGAAAGCCAATGTTAGAAGTGTTAAAAAAGACGGGGATCACCAATGTGGCTGTCGTAGTGACTCGCTATTTTGGTGGCATTAAATTAGGGGCAGGGGGCCTCATTCGTGCCTACTCTCATAGTGCAGCCAAGGTTGTTCAAGAAGGACCTAAACTACTCATTGCACCACGTCAAATTGTGACTATCTCCATAGATTATTCTAACTTTGGAGCCATAGAGCGCCAACTACAAACTCTAGAGCTTCACTATACAGCATCGTTTACAGATCTAGTATCTATCGAAATCTACGTAGAACCAGAAGCTGTGACTTCCTTAGAAACAGATTTGACCAACCTAACTGGAGGTAATCTAACTTGGCAATTGCAAGAAGTTCGCATGGTAGAATTACCGTATGTTGCTGATATAACTGAAAACTGATGTTTAGATGTCACATATATGCAATTGGTAATAGAATGGTAGAGTTACTGTAGCCCATCTCCTCTCACAACACATCAATCAGTTATGTAATAGACTAATAAAATTTCTGATCTAACTCTGATGAACAAATGATATGGGATTTTCCAAAAGAGCAACAAAAAACCACGGTGTCTTCCTTCACCGTGGTTTTTTGTGCTTCTTGTTGGAGTCCTCTATATAAAGGGAAAGTACGCTAAATTAATTGTTGCAGCATTCTGCTACAAATACTTCTACAACTTCTTCATCTTGCAATTCAGAAGTCCAAGGATGTGGCCAGCCTTTAATGCTATTATCTTTGCATTGGCTTGCTTCACATGCTTCTAAACGATGTTCTTTTAAATTTTCTATCCATGCTGATACTAAACTCATATTAGTTACTTCCTTCCTTGTCATAACACTCTACTCTTCCTGTTAAGTGTACTCTTATTGCATGTCTGTAGTATACAAGAGTCCAGAACATTTGTGAAATGACAGATAGTTATTATCTCATAAACTATTTTTTATAACACTTTTTATAGTATTTTTATTAAATCAAATTTAATCATAACTAACAAGCATGTTAGATATAACTTTTTGACATTTATTTGACGATTTTTGATAAAATAGAAAACAAAAAGCACACATGTATAACATATGTGCTCTTGTCCTGTGGCGGAGGATTAGGGATTCGAACCCTAGCGCCGGTAACCCGACCTAACGATTTAGCAAACCGTCCTCTTCAGCCTCTTGAGTAATCCTCCATGATACTTACTAAGAATACCATAGAAAGATTCAATTTGTCAATTCTTTTTTAAAGTTCATAGCCAACTTCTACAACTTCAACTTCTCCAGAGTTTGGATGCATCATTAGTCCATGGACTGCTACATCCTTTGGAATCAACGGGTTCATACGAAGCATGCTCACTGTTTCTTGTACATTATCTACTGGGTGAGAAAATCCATCAGCCCAATGCTCTAATTCGTGACGCACCATTTGAATCGCCTCAGGTGCTACACCCCGCAACAACATGGCTGTAGTCAAACTTTCAGAAGTAGTTTTCGCCATGCCACACTCATAATGGCCGATCACAAAAATTTCAGATACTCCTAATTCATAGATACAAACTAACAAACTACGTACCACGCTATCAAACATACCTGAAATGGAGTTGCCCGCCGATTTAATCACCTTTGCATGACCCCGTTCAATGCCGAGAGCTTGCTCCATAAAGTTCACTAATCGCGTATCCATACACGTCAAAATCGCAATTTCACGAGTTGGCACCTTACTTACTGTTGGTGGCTCATCCCCATGTTCTTTGGTCGTACTGTCTAGAAATTCTCGATTATGTCGTAATATTTCATTTAATAAATTCATCAGTCACCTCACATAAAATTATCGAATTCGTTTTTTATAATGTTGTGAATTACCTTGCTGTTTCCAACCTACACGATCACCAATAGACATAACGCGACGAGTTAAACACTCTTTACATTGGTCTGCATTATCATCCACACATGGCTTATTATCATATAATAAATACTTCGCACGATGCTCTGGTACTGTAATGATAGGCATTAAGATATTCGCTCCAGCCGCCAATCCTTTTTCACGACCTAGTTTGTCTAAAGCTTGCAATGCTGTGGTAGCTGCAATATTAACATCTTTTAAGAATAGACGTGTTAAGGCAATCATTTTTAATCCTAACTGCACCCGCTCTAGTTTACCCTCTTGTGAGTCTATGCCTAACTCCAAAGCACGTTGCCCTAGAGGAGTATCATGGTGTACCACATACGGTCCCATACCAATCATATCGATATCCATATCACGATAGAATAAAATGTCGTTGACAAGATCATCTAGTGTTTGTCCTGGTAAACCAATCATAACACCTGTACCGACTTGAAATCCTACCTTGCGCAAAGACTTCAAGCAATTCACACGTGTCTCAAAGGAGTGTAAGGCATCCTTTGGATGAATCATCTCAAATAAGTCTTTGTTCGTTGTTTCAATACGAAGAAGGTAGCGGTCAGCGCCTGCTTCACGCATACGTCTATACGCCTCTTCCGATTGCTCCCCTACACACATGGTGATGCCTAGCTCATTGTTGCTTAACTTTTTAATATCGCGAATTAAATCCACCACATAATCTACAAAGGCATCATCCGTACGTTCTCCGGACTGTAATGTTAAAGATCCATACTCATGGTCGTAGGCCCATTGTGCCATTTTTAATACGTCATCACGAGACATATCAAATCGTTCTGTCTTGCTGTTTTCATGACGGATACCACAATATAAACAGTTTTTGATACAACGATTGGAAAACTCAATGAGTCCACGGTAATAGGCTACCTTATCTACATAAGCAGCTTTTACTTCATAGGCTTTTTTATATATTTTTTGTAATTCTCCCTCATCCGTAATGGTCATGAGAAATCGTAACTCCTCCTCCGTTAACCACTCGTCACCGACAAGGTCTTTTTGTAAAATACTATCTACTGTCATAATTCCTCTATTAGAACACATGTAATACTTATAATTCCTTACGATAGGCAATGGTAATTGACCCATCTATAGCTATAGGCAATGGATCCAATACAAATCCTTTTAATTCTTTTGGTAACCGTGAAAGTTCTGTCACTTGATGTTCACAGATATAATGTGCCAATGAACCACGCATCTGTTTTGACGATGTACTAAGCTGCTTCCACACACCATTACGATGCTCTAAAAATTCTATGGTTACCATCTTAGGATGGTTAATCCATTTAGAATATTCCTTAGATGCCAAATTGATTATCCAATCTTCCTCACCTATAGCGGCATCCACTAAAGGTTGCCACCAGGCATAGAGATTTGTTTTTTCCTCTTTCAATACAGGATCAATTAAATCCAGCCGATATCCTTTGATACCACTATTAGGGGCTACTAAGCCATACAAGGCAGACCCTATCCATACATGGGTATTAGCGAATGCTTTTCCTTCCTCTGAAAGTCCATCATAATCTAAATTTTTGAAAGATAACCCGTCATAGCTAAGCGCCGCCATACCTTCTACTTCTTTGTCATAATTTTGATAAAAATCATATACTTCATCTAAGACTGTATCTTTTATTTTTAAAGCCTTCCCTAGACCTTCTTTTGATACACCTTGCATGTGTTTCACAATTTGTTCTGTCATGTGTGGTGCGAACATAGGTCCACTAGGTGTGCCTTTTATATCTTTTGTTTTACTAGGGGATATAATTAATTTCATAATCTCCTCTATTCTATTTATATCTAAACTTTATCTATTCATTATATCATATATCGAAAGTATTTAATATAAAATGACGGGCACAATACCCGTCATTTTAATACTATTTACCTTTTAATATTCTCTTAACATCATCTAAATCATCATCTTTTTTTGAGTTAGTCTCTTGTACTTCAGGCTCAAGCATCTCATGGCAATGTTTACATTTTTTTGCTACTTTAAGTACAGTTTCACCACAGTATGGGCAAACTTTATATTTATCTGGCTCTGCTTTAACCTTATTAGAAGACATCATGATAGAATGTATAATAGCAACTATCCATAACAATATTCCGTAAATAGCAAATAAACTAAAAGATTTGCCCTTTCTATGAGCAATATTGGCTGGTAGAAGCAATATAATGGAAAGTATAGCATAATCTGTTAAAATGCTACTAAAGAATATATGTCTATTAACACCTTGAAAATAAGGATCCAATACAAGTGCTGTAACACTAAATGCAATAATAAACCAAACTATATTCAATAATATGACCATAACGATTTCCTCCCTCTAATTTTCTGTAAGTATAGAATAATTTATAGCAACTATATTATAACACAAAACCCCTCGAACACGAATGTTCAAGGGGTTTTGACTAGCGAATCAATTATTTCAATTCAACTGTTGCGCCAGCTTCTTCTAATTTAGCTTTTAAAGCTTCAGCGTCAGCAGCAGCTACGCCTTCTTTAACAGCAGCAGGAGCGCCGTCAACGATAGCTTTAGCTTCTTTTAAGCCTAAACCAGTAGCTTCACGTACAACTTTGATTACGTTGATTTTGGAAGCACCAGCGTCTTTAAGAATTACGTCGAATTCGGATTTAGCGTCAGCACCGCCAGCAGCAGCACCAGCAGCAGCTACAGCTACAGGAGCAGCAGCAGTTACGCCGAATTTGTCTTCGATTGCTTTTACAAGATCATTAAGTTCTAAAATAGTTGCAGTTTCTAATTCAGCAACGATGTTTTCGATGTTCAATGCCATGATTGATATCCTCCATTTTTGATATATGTTTTCTTAGTTAATTGTGTTGCTATTATGCAACAGTTTCGTCTTTTGCTTCCGCAACAGCTTTTACTGCGTAAGCTACATTGCGAACTGGAGCTTGAAGCACGGAAAGAAGCATGGAAAGCATACCTTCGCGGTTCGGCAAGTTTGCAATTTCTTGTACTTTTGCAGCGTCAAGAACTTCACCTTCCACAATACCAGCTTTAACAGTTAAAGCTTCAGTTTTTGTGTCTTTAATGAAGTTTTCAAGAATACGAGCTGGAGCTACAGCGTCTGTGCTAGAAGTTGCTAATGCAGTAGGACCTTCTAAATGCTCAGAGAAAGCTTCGTAACCTAATTCATTAGCAGCGATGCGAGTCAAAGTATTTTTGATTACTTTGTATTCTACACCTTCAGCCAAGAATTTACGACGAAGATCTGTTACTTGAGCAACAGTCAAACCGCTATAACCAACTAATACAGCACCTTTCGCTTCAGAAAGAGTTTCTTTCATTTGAGCTACAACTGCTTGTTTTTGTTGAGTGACAGCCATTAGAATACCTCCTTGTAGATTTTTGGTGATTTTCTATGTACTATCTTAGCGTAAAAACGACCTCAACGAAGACGTTGAGGTCGAGAACCATTCCATAATAGATTGGATTCAGCCTCAGCGGGCGAGTTTCCTCATTAAATCAAATGATGCCAGCCGTCTACAGCTAAGAGAACATATATAATTATTGTTCCTTGCTAGTGCTTGTTAATTTAAACACGTTCATAGGAACGCCAGGACCCATAGTGGAGCTAAGTGTCACAGTTTTAATGTATTGACCTTTAGCTGCTGCAGGCTTAGCTTTAACAATAGTATCAACGATTGTACGGAAATTGTCAAGTAATTTTGCATCATCAAAAGATGCTTTACCGATAGGACAAGCAATGATACCAGCTTTGTCTGTACGGTATTCGATTTTACCTGCTTTAATTTCGATAACAGCACGAGCTACGTCAGGTGTTACAGTACCAACTTTAGGGTTTGGCATTAAGCCTTTAGGACCTAAAATTTTACCTAAACGACCAACTTGGCCCATCATGTCAGGAGTAGCTACAACAACATCGAAGTCGCTGAAACCACCTTGTACTTTTGCTACTAATTCTTCGGAACCAACGATATCTGCGCCAGCATCCTCAGCTTCTTTAATTTTGTCGCCTTTCGCAAATACGAGTACGCGTTGAGTTTTACCTGTACCATGTGGTAATACAACGGCACCACGAACTTGTTGATCAGCGTATTTAGGATCGACGTTCAAATTGAAAGCGATTTCGATTGTTTCGTCGAATTTTGCAGTGGCAGTTTTCTTAACTAATTCAATACCTTCTACTGGTTCGTAGAATTTATCTGCTTCGATAAGTTTTACTGCTTCAGCATATTTCTTACCTACTTTTGCCATTTTTATTCCTCCTTATGTGGTGTAACGGGATGTCCCTCCCACCGATATGTGAGTCACATACCGTACGCTAATTAATCAACGATTTCAATGCCCATGCTGCGTGCAGTACCTTCTACCATACGCATAGCTTGCTCAACAGTGTTAGCATTTAAGTCAGGCATTTTAAGTTCAGCGATTTCACGAACTTTATCGCGACCAACTTTAGCTACTTTATCACGGTTAGGTACTCCAGATCCTTTTGGGATACCTGCTGCTTTTTTCAATAAAACTGCAGCTGGTGGAGTTTTTGTGATGAAAGTGAAGCTTCTATCTTCGTATACAGTAATAACAACTGGGATGATAAGACCAGCTTGTTGAGCTGTTCTTTCGTTAAATTCTTTAACGAAGCCCATGATGTTAACACCTGCTTGACCCAAAGCTGGACCAATCGGTGGCGCTGGACTCGCTTTACCAGCCTCGCACTGTAATTTCACAACTTTACTAACTTTTTTAGCCATGGTGATTACACCTCCTTGCGTCAAAATGTGGTGGTAACGGAGCGAAATTGCCCCTCCCACTGGCAACCTCCCGGCTGCCTAAAAAGGTTAGAGTTATATAATATATTAAAGAATTTTCTCAACTTGAGAATATTCTACCTCTACTGGGGTTTCACGATTAAACATCTCTACATTTAAACGTAGTTTTGCATGATCGTGATTGATTTCAGTAATAACGCCTGTTCTATCTTCAAAGGCACCGGATGTAATTCGGACAGTTTCTCCTACTTCAACATCAAGAGTTTGTACTGGTTCTTGATCTAAACCTTGAGACTTCAAGATATAGGCTACTTCAGAATCAGATAGTGGCACTGGTTTTGTTACAGAACCAACAAATCCTGTAACACCTGGTGTATTACGCACCACATACCAAGATTCGTCATTTACTTCCATTTCTACCAGCACATAGCCTGGAAAGACTTTGCGTTTTACTACTTTTTTTACACCATCTTTTTCGTCGATTTCATCTTCCATTGGAATTAAGATGCGTGAAATCACATCTTCCATTCCCATAGCTTGAACTTTCAACTCCAAAGTGGTTTTTACTTTATTTTCGTAGCCTGAGTAAGTATGTAAGACATACCACTTTTTATCTGTTCCCATTAAAAAAGCCTCCTACTTTACAGCACTCTTTAACAACTTAAAAAGTTCTGCAAATACTGTGTCAACGATACCAATAATAACAGAAATTAAAATTACTGCTATAAATACGGCAATCGTATAGTTCACAAGCTCTTTTTTTGTAGGCCAGACTACTTTCCTGAGCTCAGATCGCACTTCACGAACGAATTTACCGTTACCATTTTGTTGTGCTTGAGCTTTTGAATTAGTTCCTGCCATGATATCACATCCTCACGTCAACAAATAATTAACAATTATTTTGTTTCACGGTGTAACGTGTGTTTACCACAGAATTTACAGAATTTATTCATTTCAATACGATCTGGGTTATTTTTTTTGTTTTTGTTTGTCTGATAGTTACGTTGCTTGCATTCAGTACAAGCCATAGTTACTGCGTTACGCATCAGTTTACACCTCTCTTTAAAGTGCCTAGACGGCTATTACTTCATAAACATACTAATATAGACTACCACAAGTGGAAGCCTATGTCAAATGCAATCTAAAAAAGCCAGGTTTTTCCTGACCTCTATATTATTACATAGAACATCTTAAATAGCAAGTAATTTCCTATGTTATTTATAAATTTTTCATTTACAAAATTGAATGATAGGACTATAATAAAACCATAATTTACCATGTTGCATGGAACACTAGCTCAGTTGGCAGAGCATCTGACTCTTAATCAGAGGGTCCAGGGTTCGAACCCCTGGTGTTCCACCACAGTTAGAACCGCACAACAGTGCGGTTCTTTTGTTATATAGACAGTCCTTTTACTTTATAACACCAATGCCCCTACGACACCACCTACTAGCAAGGTAATGTCATAGAATATAAATGTGGGCACACAAGTATCCCATATATGATTGTGTTGTCCATCTGCATTGAGTCCTGATGTAGGCCCTAATGTAGAATCCGATGCTGGCGAACCTGCATCTCCTAAGGCTGCTGCGATACCGATTAATAAGATGATAGCCGGCACTGAAAAACCTAAATGCAAACCCATAGGAATATATATGGATGCAATCACTGGAATGGTACCAAAGGAAGTGCCTATTCCCATAGTAATTAACAATCCCACAATAAGCATCACAATGGCACCTACTAATTTTGAATCAATAATAGTCACTGTGGCTGATACTAAATGTTCCACAGAGTTTGTTTCTCGCAATACGTTAGCATAACCTGCGGCTATCAACATAACAAAGGCTATGGTCCCCATCATGCGAATACCACCATCCACATCTTCATCCATTCTTGACCATTTGATAAGGCCTGTAGCAAAGAATACTGCCAATCCAGCTAACGCTCCTATGGGCAAAGATTTAAAATACAGCTGTGCCACAAAAGCCACCGCTGCTCCTGCTAATCCTTTCCAACAATTCGGCGTCATACGAGTTGTATGCTCTGTAGATTCTTCTTGCACCACCGCAATATCTTCATACTCACGACTTCGACTATAGTACACAATGGCAAGCAATAATCCTACCACCATGGATATACCACCAATCCACATGACAGAGGCAATATCAGAAATCGATACATTCACACCGTTCGCTACCATTTGATCTTTTATAATAGTCATAAACAGCAATCCAAAGCCAACTGGCAAAGATACATACGGCGCTTTTAAACCAAATGTTAAGGCACATGCCACCGCTCTACGGTCTAATTTCATTCGATTCATCACCACTAATAAGGGAGGAATCAAAATAGGAATGAAGGCAATATGCACAGGAATTAAGTTTTGTGAGAAACATGCTACGAAAGCGATGAGCAAGGTAAATGCTACTTTTTTCGTACCTACAATATTAGTAATCTTTTTGGTAACAACTGTGGCTAGCCCAGACCGTCCAATGACAATGGCTAAGGCTCCCAGTAAAATATAACTAAATGCAGTTTCCGAATTACCACCCATACCACCGATTAATGACTCAATCGTAGTAGTTACCGTCATCCCTCCTGCTAGGCCTGCCACTAAGGAAGCTACGATAACCGATAACAACACGTTAAATCGTAGCAAACACAGAATCGACATTGCGATGACTGATAGCACTATGGGGTTTAACACTATATCCATTTAGGATCTCCTTCTTTTGTACTTACTCAGCTTGGAGCAACTGTTCCAGGTACGTTCGTTCCCACACATCTCCATAGCCATCTAATTGTTGCAATGCTATTGTACCATAGGTAGCCAAACTTTTAGAAAAAGCTTGATCCACCTCTGCACTAGGATACTCAGTTTTGAGGAAACAAATAGCCCAATGCACACGACCAACTTCTTGTCCATGTTGCTCTACTACACCATGAGATTGGGCAGATTCCAAATAGGATACAGCTGTCTGCGTATCTCCTTTAATTCGGGCTAACAAACCAAGGTATGCCTCAATAGTCGGTCTTCGTCGACTTATGGTATATTGCAAGCATAATTCATAGGATTTTTGAAAATAGGTGGATGCTAATTCATATTGCTGCAATGCAAAAGCTGTCATACCCGCATTGGTGGCAAATACAATCCATGAACTATATAGTTCCGTTTGATCACAATAGTCCAGTGCTTTTTTGTACATCTCTAATGCCGTCTCCAGACGAGACCGACTTTTTTCAATATCTCCTAAGTAGTTATAGGCCGCCCCGATATTAATAGCATATCTACGAGCCACAGTTTGGGTTACCGAGAATAAGCGTATAGATTCCTCTAGGAGAGGAATGGCCTGTTCTGGCTGACCTTCCATAATGAAAGCCAACGCTTTCAGTCTTAATATAACCCCAATCTCCTTTTTGAAATGGTACTGTTCTGCCAACGCAAGAGCCTTTGTGGTATATTGATGTATCTCTAGAATATGACGCATTTGCAAGTGATAATAAATCATCTCTTTATAGGCTTTCAACTTATAATTCGATGCTTCTTGTTCCGTACTTTCCTCTAATAATTCTTGAAAGTATCCTAACCCTCGCTCCTTATCACCGATACTCATGTAATATTTACCTGCTCCGTATAGGTAAGGCAATTCTAGGGCCCGCACCTCTGGCACATCTCCATACAATGTGTACACATGAGCTAACTCATCTTCTATTTCCTGCAAGGCTTTACCCGTTACTTCTCCCATAAAATACCCTGCATAGACAGAGGATAATTCCCCTACCCCAAGTTCTGGAGAGGCATCTTTATTAAAGTTTAAATAATGCATAAAAGATTTTAATTTATACATTAAAGCTTTTTGGTATTGTACTGCTTCACGGAAATGAAATTCTAGTTGCTTATAGCGAATCATATCTTCCTTGGAGTGTGTTAACCGTTTCTCCCAGGCTTCCCCCAAATAGGCATGCAAAATTTGACGGCGATCGATAGCCATTTGATCTCGTAAATACTCTTTGCACTTGAATTGCTTTAAACTATATTGCACTTCACCA
Organism: Veillonella sp. CHU594; assembly: GCF_003992265.1. Classification (NCBI taxonomy): domain Bacteria; kingdom Bacillati; phylum Bacillota; class Negativicutes; order Veillonellales; family Veillonellaceae; genus Veillonella; species Veillonella sp. CHU594. The sequence continues at coordinate 28,713 of NZ_RQVB01000011.1, read as the reverse complement.
TGTTGTGTACGGTAATCAATGAATCCTTTTCTTTCCAACTCCTCTAAAGTTTGCAACAGACGAAGTTTATCCAAGCCCATATATTGTTCAATCATCCCTAATGGTGCTTCATTATAGAATAAACTGATAAACTCTGCCAATTTACGTTCTTCTTCAGATAAAGTATCGCATTTCTTGCTATAGAGCAGTTCCATATCTTTAGTCAAACCATAAATGGAACCATATTCTTTCCATAGTTGCATGCTTTCTATCAGCACTAACAGATTGCCTCGACTGACTTCCACTAATTGATCCACTATATCTGTATCCTGTAACGTAGGTTCTCGGTCTAAGATAAAAGCTCGCATCCGCTCATCTGGTAAAGGCAACAAGGAAATACTTTGCAATGCTTTCTGCTGTTCTAAACTTTGCAAGGTTCGTTGATGCATGCCTTTTACTTCCTCTACATCAGTGACAATCATCATAAGCCGTTCAGACCTATGATGTAACAGCAATAAACTCAATAAAGAAAAACTTAAGGAGTCCATCCATTGCACATCCTCAAAAATCAATGTAAAAGGAATTTCTTCCGACACCTGTTCTAGCAGATTTGATACTGCTTGGTACACTACATCAAAAGGCAATGCTTCCGTTACTTCTAAAAAGCCCAAGTCTCGAGCCATACGTCTATCTAACTGTGGAAAGATTTCATAAATACGCCGTAATTCGATGTTTTCCAGACCTTGTAATTCGATTTCTTCCAGTATCTTTCCTACAATAGGAATCCACGCATGCAATAGTAAGCCTTGTTCCTCTTCATAACATTGGCTATCTAACACACATCGGTAGGGCTCTACTTTATCTCGTATATATTCTACGAGGCTCGTTTTACCGCTTCCAATGTCTCCTGTGATACGCAAAGCTAAGGGAGTATCTTCAAAGAAGTGCAAATACTTCTGCACCTCTCCTGCTTCTGCATCACGGCCCTTCAACATCGTATGTTCTACAAAGGACACCGCCTCTTGTTTTTGTGTCTTTGATAAATGCATAGCTTCTCGAAGAGAGTTAGGTACACTTTCATCTAAATCATCTGCGTAAATACATTGTAGTTGATGGTATAATTGTTTCCCCATAGTCGTGAAACCTTGGCTCATAATCAGTTCCAAAATCGCACTAAATCGCTCTTCGTTATAGGGGTCATAGGACAATAGGACAGGAATATATCGCTCAATACAGGCGATATTTTTTTCCTCAATCCCTGCATCTACTAAATCATAGACCGCCTCCATGTACATAGATTTAAGACGACTTCGTTCCCCTAAATACCAATCTTCATAAGCCACTGCATCTTTTACATAAAATCCTTGTAAAAATTCCCCTTTGTAAATATCTATATATTGTTTAGGGTTCCTTTGAAATTGATGTACATCCACATAGATTTGTGCCGTAGGATTCCATTGTAATACAGCGTTCCTCGGTGATACAAATACATCTGCCCCCAATAGCTTTTTTGCCTCATAAATGGCATTTCTTAAGTTTTTTCTGGCATTGACCTCCGATTTTTCAGGCCACAATAAACCGCTAATTTCATCTCGGAGGGCTACTCCTTTTACCACCATATAATAAATGAGCGCTTGTACTTTTCCATAAGTAAAAAAGATATCTTTCCCATCTACTTGTATCCGTGGTGTCCCTAATAAATGAATTTCTATCCCCATATGATTTCCTTCATTTCATTGTGATCGGTCTTATACCTTAGCAAGACCTAACAATCGTTGTTCCTCTGTATCTAACACAGCTTCTATCTCTTCCATGCTATCTGCCAATTGTTTCACAAACTCTGCATCTTGTATAGAACCTAAATTGATTTTCACATTTAAAAAGGCACTCTTTACAGCAGCTCTTGCATTAATCACAGCAATCATCCCATCCGTAATGGCATTGGTATTTCCTTTTACAATGACTGTTTCCGTCAAGGGTAATAAAGTATATGCTAATTTACCAATTTCATAAGGCACTAAGGCTGCTTGTTTCGTGGTACGTTGTATTTCAGCTTTACGAAATACTTTTTCTTCATCTGTTTCTTTTGGTAATTTGAAAGCTCCCATTAACTCCATAAAAGCAGCACTATCTTTATTAATATAGTGAACAAAGTCTTCTTTGTCTTGGCTTACTTCTTTTTGAATAGCCTTCATCTCCTCATGGACCGCTTCGTATTTTGCATTCCCAATTGTTAAATTCGCTACCATTTCAATTAAAGCGGCCGCCATAGCGCCATTCATCGCCGCCACACTGCCACCTCCTGGGGCTGGTGCACTAGAACCAAGGTCACGAATAAACTCTAATACAGATGCGTTATGTAATTCCATCATTCCTCCTAAAACAATCCTTTAATAGTCCCTTCTGCTGTTACATCCATACCAAGAGCGGCTGGTTGTTTCGGTAACCCTGGCATGACCATAATATTGCTTGTTTGACACACAATAAATCCAGCCCCATTGGCAATTCGTACATCTTGCACAGTAATCGTAAAGTCTGTAGGGGCTCCTAGTAACTCCGGATTATCACTTAAGGAATATTGTGTTTTTGCCACACATACCGGTAAGTCTGCCAATCCCCATTCTTCCAATTGAGCAATTTGCTTTTTCGCTGCACTGGTAAATTCTACACCATTGCCACCATAAATTTCTTTTACAATAGCCGTTAACTTATTAGGAATACTATCTTTCACATCGTATAAAGCAGTTGGCTTGATATCTGTTCCTTCAAGCATACCCATCACTTGTTTTGCCATATCAATACCGCCGGCTCCACCTTTTTCCCAGCATTCATTAAGGCTTACATCTACACCGTAATGATCACATAATTGCAATAATGCATCGATTTCAGCTGGTGTATCCGTAGCAAATTTATTAATACTCACTAATACTGGTAACCCAAAGGCTCTCATATTGGCGATTTGTTTCCCTAAATTCACAAAGCCTCGTTCTAGTGCTTTTACATTTTCTTTGGTCAACTCTGATTTTGGCACTCCTCCATGCATTTTTAAGGCACGGATAGTGGCTACGATGACCACTGCATCAGGGAAGATATCTCCATAATGACACTTAATATGTAAGAATTTCTCTGCTCCTAAATCCGCCCCAAATCCCGCTTCTGTAATGACTACATCGCCTAATTTTAATCCTAGCTTGGTAGCAATGATAGAGTTACATCCATGGGCAATATTCGCAAATGGACCACCATGGATCAATACTGGTGTATGTTCTAACGTTTGTACTAAGTTAGGTTTGATAGCATCTTTCATGAGTAACGCCATCGCTCCTTCACAACCTAATTGATGAACAAATACAGGGTCTCCAGATAGGTTTGTACCAATTACAATACGACCAAATCGTGCTTTTAAATCTTCTAAATCACGAGCCAAGCATAAAATAGCCATGATTTCAGAGGCTACTGTAATCATGAAATGATCTTCCCTTGGTACACCACTCATAGGGCCACCCATGCCAATGACCACATTACGTAAAGCACGATCATTCATATCTAATACGCGTTTCCAACTAATACGACGCACATCGATTTGTAGTGCATTACCTTGGAAAATATGATTATCAATCATTGCTGATAACAAGTTATTAGCTGCCGTTATGGCATGCATATCCCCTGTAAAATGAAGATTAATATCTTCCATTGGCACTACCTGCGCATAACCACCACCAGCAGCACCACCCTTGACACCGAATACTGGTCCTAAGGATGGTTCGCGCAATACAGCAATACTGTTCACACCAATTTGTTGTAAAGCTTGTGTCAATCCGATAGTAGTGGTAGACTTGCCTTCTCCTGCTGGTGTAGGTGTGATGGCTGTAACTAGTACCAGCTTACCATTCGGTGTATCCTGTAATCGTTCCATCGCATCAAAGGACACTTTTGCTTTATATTTTCCATATAATTCTAATTCATCTTCTGCTAAATTGCATCGTTTTGCAATTTCCACAATAGGTTCCATTTGTGCCTGTTGGGCAATTTCAATATCACTTAACATGAGTTTCCCTCCTTATACATCGCTATGCACTTGCATGACCATAACGCAGGTTACAGCAATTCTTTACTGTTCAAGAATTCCAACACTTTTCACTAGTACTATAGTAAAGAAATAGTCTATTACGAACATCATACAACGATTTACCATATTTCGTCTATCAATAATTACACTTAAAGCACTTTTCTTTTCTATAACAAGTTATAAAAAAACACCATATATCCAGAACTGGTATATATGGTGTTTATTTACATTCTATTATGCATGCGCATCTGCCATAGCTTCCAAATGTTTTTGTTCTAGAGCCGATACTTCTTCATCTGTTAGTGGGTGATCTATATATCGTTTTAAATCTTCTGCAGATACTTCTTGTTCCCATCGCCCCACAATAGCTGCAGCGATGCAATTACCTAACAAGTTACATACGGTACGACCCATATCTAACACACGGTCTATCCCCAAAATTAAAGCTAAGCCTTCCACTGGCAGTCCAAAGGCTGCACTTGTAGCTGCCACCACAATTAAGGAGCCACCTGGTACCCCTGCAATTCCTTTAGTGGACAACATCAACGTAATCATCATTAAAATTTGTTGATCAATCGGAAATGGAACACCATAGACTTGTGCAATAAAGACAACCGCCAATGCAGAGTACAGCGTAGAGCCATCTAAGTTAAATGTATATCCCAAGGGAAGTACGAAGCTTACAATATGATTGGGAATCCCCATCTTTTTCAATTTCTCCATAGCAATTGGTAATGCTGCCTCTGATGCGGCTGTGGTAAACGCTAAAATAGTCGGCTCTTTCAATGCGATGAATAATTTAAATAAGTTCACTTTTGTTAAAGCCGATGCGATACCCAATACGATGGCAAGGAACACAATTAGCCCGGCATATAAAGTAAATACTAATTTTAATAATGGAATCAGCATTTCAACCCCAAAGGCACCAACTGTATACGCAATAGCACCAAGAATACCGATAGGAGAAATATACATGACATAATGGGTTACTCTAAACATGATGTGGGCTATACTTTTTGATAAGTCTACAATTTGTTTTCCCTCTTTACCCAAACTTGCTGCTGCAATAGCAAACATACAGCTAAAGAAGATAATTTGTAACATATCTCCACGAGCCATGGCGTCAATAATATTTGTTGGAATAATATTCACTAACATTTGCACATGGTCCATTTGACCTTTAGAGGCTGCTTTGTTAACGATATCCGTAGCGCCACCACTAGCTGTCAAATTCACACCCACTCCGGGTTCTACTACATTCACAGCAAACAATGCAATAAATAACGCCAATGTAGTAGCTAATTCAAACCATAGAATCGCTTTTCCCCCAAGACGGCCTAATTTTTTAAAATCCCCTGTCCCAGCGATACCCATTACTAGGGAGCTAAAAATTAAAGGGACTACAATCATTTTAATCATGCGAATAAATACATCACCTAAAGGTTTTAATTGTTTCGCAAAATCTGGTGCCACTGCACCTACTAGCACACCAGCCAAAAGACCAATGCCTATCCACCCGGACAGTCCAATTTTCTTTAACATAGTATAGAATCTCCTTTTTACATACCAATACTTGCTTAGGTTATATAAAAAGAGGCGATGGTGTACAAGTACAGAATGTCTCTTTCAGAACCTATTCTAAAATTCTATAGAAAGCATTATAACAAATCCTTTACAGAGATACAATAGTACAATTAATGTATACAAAAAATATAAAAATCTTTTTTCAAAAAATTTTTAATAAAAAGTTTTATATTTTGACATTCTTTTGACGCTTCTAGTTTATACTACACATAAAGAGTAGCAACACTATGATACTCTCTTTCTTGTGAAGTGATGTACGTATATTATAAACTCCTCAACTCCTTTATAGGGCCTAATAATATATGTATGCGACATAACCAGCTACCTCTACCATGCTACCTCTACGGTATGTCGCACATAAATACACATCCTTCATTCACATCTTTAGGTCTTCTCCTCTACTCTTCCCTACAGATGGCCTAAAGAACTCTATCAACGAATACCATGAGCATCTATTAGATGTACATGGTATTTTTTCTTTTTTGCTGCACTTATACTATTATATAATCTTAAGTATTTCGACAACATTAATACTCTCATCACCGTATAGTGAAATACAAAAAAAGACTGCTTACATAGTAAATGTAAACAGTCTTTTTTGTATTGCAACGATCTCAGTGTAATTAATTATGCTTGTTGTTCACCTACGTGTTCAAAGCTTGCTTGTTCTAAAGCTTCCACTTCTTCATCAGTCAAAGGATGTTCCATTAATTCTGACAAACGCTCCGCAGATACTTCGTTTTCCCAACGCCCTACAACAGCAGCTGCTAAACAGTTACCAGATAAGTTACATACAGTACGCGCCATATCTAATATACGGTCTACACCAAGGATTAATGCTAAGCCTTCTACTGGCAATCCAAAGGCCGCTGCTGTACCAGCAATAACAATCAATGATGCTCCTGGCACTGCTGCAATCCCTTTCGTGGACAACATCAACGTTAATACCATTAATAATTGCTGTTCTAATGGAAATGGCACACCATACACTTGAGAAATAAATACTACCGCTAAGGATGAGTACAACGTGGAGCCATCCAAGTTAAATGTATATCCCAAAGGTAGTACGAAACTTACGATTTGGTTAGGAATACCAACCTTTTTCAATTTTTCCATGGCAATTGGCAATGCTGCTTCAGACGCCGCTGTAGAGAAAGCCAACACGATTGGCTCTTTCAATACTTTACCTAGTTTAAATAAGTTTACTTTTGTAAAGAAAGAAGCGATAGCAATGATAAGGATTAAGAATAACGCCAAACCACCGTACAAGGTGAATACTAACTTCATCAATGGCACTAGCATACCCAAGCCAAAGTTACCTACTGTATATGCAATGGCACCAAAGATACCGATAGGAGACACATACATTACATAGTGCGTCACTTTGAACATAATATGAGCCAAGTCTTTGGAAAGTTCAACAATTTGTTTCCCTTCTTTACCAATACTTGCTGCTGCAATAGCAAACATACAGCTAAAGAAGATAATTTGCAACATATCACCACGAGCCATAGCGTCTACAATGTTCGTTGGAATGATATTTACCAACATTTGTACGTGGTCCATCTCGCCTTTTGCTGCTGCTTTATTAGCAATGTCTACGGCATTACCTGTAGCTGTTAAGTTCACTCCTACGCCCGGTTCAAATACATTAACTACAAATAACCCTACAAATAATGCTAGTGTAGTCGCAACTTCAAACCATAGAATAGCTTTGCCCCCTAAACGGCCTAATTTTTTAAAGTCCCCCGTACCAGCGATGCCCATGACAAGGGAACTGAAAATCAATGGTACTACGATCATCTTAATCATGCGAATAAATACATCGCCCAGTGGTTTTAATTGTTTTGCAAAATCTGGGGCTACTGAACCTACTAATACACCTGCTAGTAAGCCAATGACAATCCAGCCAGATAAGCCAAGTCTTTTTAATACTGCCATAGAATCTCCTTTTTCATAAATACTACCCTTTAAAGTCCATATAAAAAGAGGCACAGGGTACATGTACGATGTGTCTCTTTGTAGACCTTACTTATAAAATTCTATAGAATTATTATAGCAGATTTTTTCTAATTCTACAAGATTAACCCCCATAAAACAGGGTATTTATTCACATTTTTGTTTCTTTATTCTTTTTATCGAGTAAACGGCAACACTTTTACTAATGTTCCTCTCTCTAATCGATCGCTATTTCCTGGAATTTTAATCAAACCATTAGCTACCGATAAAGATTTTAAACCTCCCGATGTCATCCCTAAGTTAGGGTATGCCCAACAAGAACCAGCTTCGTACCTAATATGCCCTTGATAATAGCGGTCAAGAGGATGTTTTCTATCTGCCACTTCACCTAGGTAACATTCTATCCACCTAGTCATTACCGTCTGTCCAGACAACCGCTCTAACACAGGCAGCACCAATAAATAGAACTGATTCATCGCAGCCGTAGGATTACCAGATAAGCCCATGCACCATATACTATGGTCATCAATCGTAATGATACCACCGAAGGATGCAGCACCTGGGCGCATATGTAACCGTCGATACAATGCATTAGCCCCTAATCGTTCGTACAATTCAGGCATAGTATCATAGTCACCTACAGATACACCTCCGGTGCTGATAATCATATCCACCGGTCCCAATGTATCTAGCATATGACGTACGGTAGCAATATTGTCATCTACTGTACCTGGCGCATCCGATAGATGGGCTACTCCCACTACATCAACACCTAAAGCATGTAAGGTGCCTTCTAGTAAATACCGATTAGAGTTATAAATATGCCCCACTCGTAGTGGCTCTGATGGATCTTGTACTTCACGCCCTGTGGTGAGCACAATAACTCTTGGCTTACGATACACTGAGACTTCACTATATCCTTGCCCCGCTAAAGTCCCAACTTGCTCCGCTTCCAATACAGTACCAGCAGGCAATAATTCTTGACCGATTTGTATATCTTCCCCTTCGAGGATAATATGTTGCCCCCGTTCTATGCGACTAGGTACAGTCACCTCCATATCGTTATTCCAAGTAAGAGCTTCTTTTACCACCACCGTATCTGCAGTGTCTGGTACCATGGCACCCGTCATAATGTGAATCCCTTCACCAGGCTCTAATTGACCTTGAAAGACTTCACCTGCACCAATAATCTCTAGTATACGATATGTCCTTGTATCTTCTGCATATCGAATGGCAATACCATCCATAGCCGAACGCCTAAAGGGAGGATAATTCATCTTAGCTAAAGCCGTCGTTTCTAGTACTCTACCATAGGAGTGTCCAATGGATACAGATTCCCTCTCTATTTTATATCTATTTTGGGTAAAAGGAGTTTCTAGCAACTGTAAGCCTTCTTCTACTGTTACTACTTGCATTATAACAACTCCTTCAATATCCAATCTGCTAATCGATCCATATCTTCATCCCTGAAACTAAATTGCTCGCAAATGGTATTCCCATCTAATGTATCATCTATATCTGTAACTACTGCCACAATATCTTCTAATTGCTGTAACCGTGTATCATTATGATTGGCACGGACCACTTCAATAATAGGTGCCACCCCATGACTTCTACTTTCTAGGAGCACCAAATCCACTGGCATTTCATTGGCCAAACGAATGAGTTGCTGTTGTCGTTGCATACTTTCACCATGTACTACCATGGCATATCCATTGGGTCCAGCTATCGCCACCGCTTTAGCCCCTGCTTGACTAGCCTTCCATGTATCAGTACCTTCCTGATCCATGCTAAATCCATGACCGTCACTTTTCACCATCCCCACCACGATGCCTCGTTGTGAAAGGCGATTGATGAGAGACGTAGCCACCGCCGTTTTACCCGACTTAGATTGGCTCGCACTAATGGTCACAATGGGAACAGAGCGTTCACGATTAGCAGATTTAGCTTTTGCCAACTTATAGGATAATCTAGTATTCACATTGCTATATAGCTCTGCTTCTTCAATCATATCCATTTCCATATAAGGAATCTTATCTAATACTCCGTGCATAGACACATCTTCACCTTCTAGGGATTCTTGAATCGTATCTAGCACCGATCGTTTATAAATGGCCGCTAATGGCTCATATTCCTGTAATCCTACATAGGGAACCATAGCTAATAATTCGCCTTGTAAAAATGCATCTATATGCACTTCCCAAGACGGCAACCAGTGAAAGGAAAACCATGGCATATCTGCAGACACTACGATATAGGCTTCCCGAGTACCTACTGAAAGGGCTGATTGCAGTCCACTAAGAGGGCCTTTCATAGCAATTGTATCTGGCACTAATTGAATATGTCGACCAAAAGAACGAGCCTCTTCAATAATATGTGCCTCTGATTCTTCTAATTCGCGATTAATGGAGACTAAAATTTCTCCACATTCTGTGAGGACCGCCTTACGGAGCATTTCCCCTAATAAAGTGGTACTGCCCCATGGTAATCTCGTTTTATCCGTCCCCATACGAGTGCTAAGTCCACCCGCTAACACAATAATTCCTAATTCAGAAATCATAGATATCTCCTGTCTAGATATTTTCTTATTTATGGCTTGGTGTCACACGACCTAGTCCACGCATCACTGGCACATACAACAATGCCAATACTACAAGATTAATCACCATATCTGGCAACATATATGTTGCATTATACGTTAAGGAGTAAATCCAAGGACTTATCCCTTCTGGCGCATAAGAACCAAACACAACCACACCACTAATGGCAGATATGGCAAAGCGTGTTAAGATTGCATAAATTGCGCCAAAGAAGGCTTTCACAGTACCAGAACCACCAAAAAATCCTGCCATACCGATGGCACCATACGCCAAAATATAGTCCAAAATAATGCTCATGTAATGAATGGAAAATTTAAATCCCACTAAAAAATGGACAATCCCATAGGCGACTCCCGTTAGCATGCCAGCACGACCACCCCAACGATACGCATAAATTAAAAGGGGTACTAAATTAGCTGCTTTCACAGCACCACCTTGCGGCATTTGGTAAATCACATACATGCTCAGAATTTGTGCCATAGCGATGACTAGACCGCCTTCTACTAGCATTTTTGTTTTTCTTGAACTTGTATAACTCATATCTATCTCCTTTTTAGATTACGATACATTGAAATATATTATCAAATTCTCTATTATATTTCTTTTTATTGTATCACTTTTAATCTATTTTTATCTATATATTTTTTCACAAAATACAGGATTCCTTTAGTACAAATTAGCATATCAAAAATGACTAAGTATATCCTTCCTATTGTTGCCAAGATAAGAGGTCTTATGTATAATAGATAAGGATTATGTCGTAATCCTAATTCTGTCTATTTAGGGGGCAATAAATAATGATCAATACTACAAACATTTTCGATTATGAAGACGTGCAATTGATACCGAATAAGTGTATCGTATCCAGCCGTAGCGAATGTGACACAACGGTGAAACTGGGAAATCATACATTCCGCTTACCAGTTGTGCCAGCTAATATGCAAACCATCATCGATGAAAAATTAGCAAAACAATTAGCGGCTGAAAACTATTTCTACATCATGCACCGCTTCCAACCAGAAAAACGTTTGGACTTTGTAAAAGACATGCATGAGGCAGGTTTATTTGCATCTATTTCCATCGGTGTAAAACCAGAGGAATTTGAATTCGTTAAGGAATTAAAAGAAGCAAATCTATGCCCAGAATATATTACTATCGATATCGCTCACGGTCATTCCAACAGCGTTATCGACATGATTCAACACATTAAACGTGAGCTTCCTGAAAGCTTTGTTATCGCTGGTAACGTAGGTACTCCAGAGGCCGTTCGTGAACTAGAAAATGCTGGTGCTGATGCTACTAAAGTAGGCATCGGACCTGGTAAAGTATGTATCACAAAACTAAAAACTGGTTTTGGTACTGGTGGTTGGCAATTATCTGCTGTTCGTTGGTGTGCAAAAGCAGCCACAAAACCTATCATCGCAGACGGCGGTATCCGTGATCACGGTGACATTGCCAAATCCATCCGCTTCGGAGCTTCCTTTGTTATGATTGGCTCTTTATTCGCTGGTCATATCGAATCCCCAGGTAAAGAAGTGACTATTGACGGCGTAGCTTATAAAGAATACTTTGGCAGTGCTTCTGAACACCAAAAAGGGGAACGGAAAAATGTAGAAGGCAAAAAAATCACAATCCAATCCAAAGGCAGTATCTTCGACACATTGACTGAAATGGAACAAGATTTGCAATCTTCTATCTCCTACGCTGGTGGTACTACACTACAAGCCATCAAAAAAGTTGATTATGTCATTGTTAAAAACTCTATCTTTAACGGCGACCGGTAATCACATATACACGAGGACTCTTCTCTAGGAGGGTCCTCTTTATATTGGAATACTTTTGAACCATGCATCTTATTTTATATACGAACAGAATATCCCTTACGAGATGTACCTTCTCCAATGCAAAAAGAGCTATTATCGACCTTATTTAGTCGTAATAGCTCTTTTTTCACATCCTCAGATGCACTATTTAAATTTAGGTCGTCTTCCTTCAGCAAAAGCACGCACACCTTCACGGAAGTCTTCTGTTTCTCCTAAGGAATTTTGGATTTTCACTTCTAATTCCGCATATTCCTCAAAATTTGTAAAGAAACTAGCCCACATCATTTGTTTCATCGCTCGGAAAGATTGAACTGGCCCTTTCGCCAAGCGTTGCACTAAACGATTCGTTGTGCGTTCCAAAATCTCTGGTTCACACACTTTATAGACAAAGCCATATTCCTTACCTTTTTCAGCTGTTACCGCTTCTCCTGTCATAGCCAGTTGCATAGCTCTGTTGATACCTACAGCACGACTCAACAAATACATACCACCTGCATCAGGTGCTAGTCCCACATTGACAAAGGCTTGAATGAAACGACTATTTGTTGAAGCTACGCACATATCTGCTGCCAACACCATATTGAAAGCCGCCCCTGCCACAGCACCATCAGTACACATAACAACAGGTTTTGGCAAATGCTTCATAGCTAAAGAAATTTCCATCACCAAGTGAGTAATCTCAAACAAGGACTCAGTATCATCTTCTTCTACAGCTCGTTTCATTTCTGTTAAGTCACCACCTACAGAAAAGACCTTACCTTCTGCTTTAAAGACTAATACACGGGCCTCATCAGTTTCCTTTACCACACGGATAGCATCCAGAATTTCTTGGCACATAGGCACATTAAAACCATTTTGTACTTCTGGACGATTAAATGTTATGGTCGCCACATTACCTTCGATGCTAAATATAATATTTTGATACGTCATACTTCACCTATTTTAATGTTTTCGTAGGATCTGCATCTACATCTTCTGGTTCTTCTTGTAATGTAAATGGTTTACCTACCCCATCATTACGCAAGCGATCTGCTTTAATTTTTGCCCAGTCGATAGGTTCCCCTTTTTCTAAGGCTTGACCTGTCACAGCATCTACTTTTACACTATATTCTTTTTCATCTTTATCTTGTGTGCGCACCATATAATGCACTTCATTATTTTCCGCTTTAATTTCCCATCCTCTAGTGAAAGAACCTTCTCCTACCAAAGCACGAGCTGCTACTTCTGCTTCTTTTGGGGAAATGACTTTCAATGGATTAAAGACTTTAGACGCTACATCTTTTGCTTTACTAGAACGGAATTCACGCACTACTTTACCAGTAATTACGTCTACATCAATGGTAATTTTTTGTTTCGGTGTATACCCTACCACCACATACTGATAATTACCTTTTGATGGATCCAGTGTAATAGAGCTAACGGCTGCTTTTACATAACGGCCCACAAAGATACCTGCTACTTCACGCATGGACAATACCATGGATTGACCAGGTTGGCGCACCACCACTGTTTTATCATTTAAGTTAGAATATTCATTGATTTCAGCATGTGCTTGTGGCGCTACTGCAAAGGTTGTAGCAAATGCCATAGCTCCTACTAAGGCTAATGTACTTTTTTTCATTGGACTCTCCTATATATACAATTCTATGAACAAAACTTACATGACTATACTCCACGAAGTTTGCATTCTCAATCTTGAGATATCTCTTTCATTATACCGTATCTATGCAATTTCTTCAATATAATACATAGTTACTCAAAGTAAAAACGCTCCTACCTAAGTAAGAACGTTTTTATATACATTATAGATATTTACTAATTACTGCTTGTAATGCTTCTGGTTGTTGATCTTTCCATGTGTCAAAATCTTGTCCTACTGCTTCCAGTGCTTTCACAAGGTCAATGAAGAAATGAGGAATGTCTTCCACTGTGACTACACCCACTTCATCAGACATACGTGGGCCTTCTAATTCACCATTACCGTTGATGAACACTTTAAAAGCTGGTTGCGGTTTACTATCCACTAGTTTAGTAAAACCATGAAGCCCTAAGGAGCCTACTTGATGTGTACCACAAGAAGATAAGCATCCAGATACATGTAATTGTGGCAAACGATCGGTAGATAAACCGGCACCTTCCACTGCTTCTTTGATGACTTTCACAAGTCCAGAAGAATCTTGGAAACCGATTTGACAAATGGTTGCACCTACACAAGATACAGTGTGCTCGAAGTTATTTTTCGCATGAGTATCAGCGATAATAGCCGCTACTGCATCCGCTTCTTCTCCTGTTAAGTTTACGATGTACACAGATTCATCACCACAAATACGGATTTCTGTTTCTTCTAAACCGCCTACGTAATCAAATAATTTTACGAATACGTCGATTGGCGGTGTACCTACTAATGGTTTGTATTGGATGTAGTACAAGCCTTCTTGCTTTTGTGGCTCTGCCAACGGTGTAGCCGGTGTTGTGGTACCTACTTTTTTCACTTCATAAGGCGCCACAAACAATGTCAAATCATGGGCTGCTTTAGATTTTTCTAAATATTCATGATACGCTTTACGGAACTCTTCTTCCCCTAAGCGTTGTGCAATGAAACGAGAACGTGCTTTACCACGATTGTTAAAGTCACCCAATTCATGATACAAATGCAACATGCCATCGATATGTTGTAATGTTTCTTTTGGATCTACATTTTCTGCTACTAACACGCCGAATGCAGAACCACCACCCATGCCACCACCAGCATAGACATCAAAGGTACCATTTTCTTTTGCCAAAAATCCTAAATCTTTATAATTTGCATGGCCCTCATTGTCTACCACAGAGAAACCAATTTTATATTTACGTGGTAATGCTAAGGTACCAATTAAAGATACAGCATACTCACTAGCTGCTTGCAAGTAAGGAGTCACTGCAAATGGCTCATCAGGATGTACCCCATGTAATGGGCTTGCCGTTACATTACGCAAGTTATCTCCACCAGTACCACGATTATAGATGTCATGTTCAAAACAGTCTTTATACAACTCTAAGATTTGTTCACCTTGTAATTGATGGAATTGAATACATTGACCTGTTGTGAAATGTACATATTTTAAATCGTATTTCTTTACAGAATTTACCAAGAATTTCATTTGGTAAGGAAGAATACGAGATCCCAAGAAACGCAAACGCAACATTGCACTTTCATGTCCGCGTTCTGCATAACTACCAAATCCTCCACCAATGCCTTTGAAATCCTTTGGGGCAATTTCCTTCTTAAAGAAACCTTCAATCCCTGCTTGGAACTTTTCAAACTCTCCCGCAAATCGTTGTCGTACTTCTTCTGAAATAGCCATTATACTTTCTCCTCTCCTGAGCACTCGCTCAATAGAAAACTCTTCTTCCCAAGTATAACAGATATTAAGGCGGATTTCTATAGATTGAAATCCGCCTCTTTTCATAGGTTATATCACTTAGTTATACAGTATAATAACCGCTTTCTATTCATTTTTCTATTCGATGAAAGCCACAACTCCATCAGTCAATTCATTCTGCAATTCATTAGAACGATCTTCAGAGTCAAACGTATCATCAAACGTCACTGCCATACGACGAGCTTTTGCTTTCATGCCTTGTACAAGACGCATAAACATCTTTTTAGTTCCTTCATCATCGCTATACACAATATCCTGCACATCATCCACTAATAATAAATGTAGCTTACAGTATTCTTCCATATAATCTGCCACTTCTCCATAGGTCACACTGTCATTGTATTCTTTAATGAATTGCGCTCCTGTCACATAACGAACACGGATGTTAGGGTTTCCTTTTACCGCCTCTTGTTCCATGGCTTTCAATAGATGCGTTTTACCCACATTAGCTTGGCCAAATAGAAATAGTACTGGCTCAAAGCACTTTGTAAAATCAGTCATCGCCAACGCAGAAGCCATAGCGAATTTATTTTTCTCTGTTACCTTGAAAGTTTCAAATGTTTGCATAATTACTCCTTATTTCCTAGCCACAATGGAAAAGAGTGGCACTGGATTGTATAATTCATCTTCTTCATCATAGATACGGCTACTCACTGCCATATCTAGATACACTCTGGAAAAACCTGCTTTCCGAATCATATGCACATCCCAATGGGGGCGATCCATACGACTGATAGATAGTCCTTCCGTAATAGCAATGCATTCTTGCATAGTCTCATTCGATACTGTCTCATGAATATGGTGCTGTGCCACCACAGGCACTTTGAGTTCTACTCCATAATCACCATCGATATTGATAAGCACCCCTTTCGGCGCAAGCACACGGTACCATTCCTTATAGGCTGCTTCCACATCAGGCAAGGTCCACGTCAGATTGCGCGCTAAGATGACATCGAAGGACGCATCTGCATATTCCAGTTGCATAGCATCCATACAGTGAAAGTCCACCGTACCTTGTAATGAGTCCTGCAATACCAACACTTGCTCCTTCGCCACCGCAATCATGTCTTCCGTCAAATCAATGCCGGTCACCGAATAGCCCTTTTGGGCCAGTAAAAAGGCAAAAAAGCCTGTACCCGTGCCCAAATCTAAAATCCGTTGATGGGTGTCCTTAAGATGCGGAGTAATCTCTCGCAACCATCGTGGCGCTAGATTCGATTGTAATTCCTTCATGCGCAGTGCTCCAAAATCATCGCTTCGCCCTTTCCAATAGGCCATAATTCTATCTCGTATCTGCATATACCCTCCTTGCATCGTATCGTATTATACCATGAGGAACATAGTTTTGTATGTATCTTGAGTCACGAACAGATGGATAAAGGCCTACTAAAATACCTTGAGATTCCACACTAAAGTACGTGCTCCGCAATGTGGACATACTTGCTCAGCTACTGGCATTTCAAGTGTGAAATGAACAGATCCGTCCTCATTTACTCTTGTATGTTTGATATATTCCTCTTTAATTTTAAAGATAATTTCTGTATAATTAACTGTAGACATATATGACTCATCCTTTCTTAATTGAGTGGTTGCTTTTAATGATACGGTTTGAGTTTGTATATGTCTATTTTATTGCAACAAAAAAATGTTGGTGGCTACTCTTATATGAGTAGCCCCAACATTTAGTATAGAGCCCTTATAATAACTACAAGATCTATAGAGCGTGTTTGTATACTTAACTACAAATTATAATTTATCAAAAAGATAAACTATTTTACTTCAGCCCAACCTAAAGCAGCGCGTTTTTCATCCATATCTGCCAAGATTTTCTCAGCTACTTTAGCAGGATCAGTATTTACATACATAACAGAGCCTAATGTGTGTTTAGTGTCTTCTTTCAACCATTTTGTTACAGCATCAGAGCCTTGTGTAGGTGGCTCAACGCAGTGGTAAGAGTTAATCCCCATTAGGCGGAAGCCAAGGGATGCATCGATACCTTTTTCGTTAGACCATTCAGGACTAGACATTGCAAATGGCATTTGTGGTAAGTTAAGACCTAATTCAGCCGCAATACCACCAAAGATACCAGAAGAACGAGCATTATCTACACATTCACCAACATGCCATACTGGTGGTTGATCATCACCCAAGAACTCTTGTAATGCAGGGCTACATTTTTTAATAGCATCTGTATTACAGTAACCAAGTTTCATCAATGGGAAGGATGCACAACCATTTGTTAAGATGATACAACCATTTTTAATAAGTGTATCAACGATATCTACAGTAGCTTTTTCGTAGATAACGCGAGGGTTAGAACAACCTACTACGTTAACGATACCACGAACTTTACCAGATTTTAAAGCCTCTGCCAATGGTTTGAAGGAACCATAATGTTTAACAGTAGATTCTGGAGAGAAGCCAACTTCTGCAGTGATTTCGTATGGTGGAATGAATACAGGCATACCTTTACGCAATTCATGCGCTTCAAGAGCACGATCCAAAATTTTGCGCGCCAATTCTTTTGTCTCAGACAAGTTAGTATGGTGATGATCGTAACCGATATGCTCAGCACCTGGCAAACGAGCTGCATCAGATGTAGTAATAACTTTTGTGTTAAAGCAACGTGCTACGTCCATGATAGCAGGATATACGTCTTGAACGTCAGCTACCCAGCAATCAAGAGCGCCAGTACCAAGTACAAGTTCAGCACCGATAGCATTACACAATGGAATTACATTTTCATAACGGTACATACTGGATAAGCCAGAGCAGCAAATACCGTAGAATTGGATGCCTTTAGCACCGATAGCTTTTGCTTTTTCTAAATACTCTTCGGACGCACCAATTGTACAAATTTGAGAAACCAATGTTGGTAAGTGACCATGAACAGCTATATTAACATAACCTTTTTTCAAAGCACCAATATTAACTTTGGATGTACGGCGACCGCCTTGACCGAATAATGCATCAGTAGCGATATCTGCAGCTACTACACCAGTAAATGTGAAAGCAAGACCACAACGCAAGAATTGTTTCATATTACTTTCCCAATCGCCATCTGTACCTACGGTTGTACGATGATATGCATCAAAGGCTTCATTGTATGCGGAAACAGGCAAGATATCCAAGTTTTTCCAAACTTCGCGACGCTCTGCAGGAGCCAACGCTGTAATTGTTTTATATTCACCTGGCAATGCACGGCTCAAATCTTCGAGCAATACATCCGCTAAATCATTAGCTACTTCTTTTAAAGAACGACCTTCTTCAGGGATGTTGAAAGCCTTACATACAGTACGGATTTTTTCTTCCCCTAAAATCGGAATATCCAATTGGTCATTAGCAGCAGCTTTCAAAGAAATCAAAATTTCACGAGCATGCGCACCATGTTGAGTCAAACCACCTGCAGCAGCACGTGTCATATTACGAGCTACGATGAGGTCAGCATCCGCACCGCAGACACCGCGAGGACTCTTAGGTGTAATTTTACAAGGGCCCATGAAACAGATACGACAACATATACCCGCAATACCAAATGTACATTGTGGTTGTTGTTTATCAAAACGATCAAATACTGTATCGCAACCAATTTGCTCCATGCGGAGAATCATTTCGCGCACAGCAGGATCTGGTGTTTGTTCGATAACATCTTGTTTGGTAGGCCATGTTTTTCGATATTCAGCAACGGCTTTCATGTAGTCATTTACACCATGTTCATGAGGCACGCCTGGTTCATGAGTGTGTGGCACCCATTTATCCGTTGGTAGTGCTTTGTCATGACTGTGATCATGGTCGTGATGGTGACCGCCACAATGGCAATGGTCATGATGATTGTCATGATCATGATGGTGATGATGTTCGCCATGGCTATGGTCATGGGTATTTTTGTTTTCCACATCTTTACTCATAATGAACCTCCTAGGGGCCTACATAGGCCAACCGTCAATAACATGAAAACATATTCTACTTTTATTTCGATTTTTAAAACACTATACTTGTAGGTTTTAAACCCTACTCCTAAATAGGTTTTAAATTACCTTAAGTATATTCTCTGACTAGACATCTGTCAATTACTTTTTGAGATTTTTTTGACTCATTTTTATCAAGAAAGGCTGCATTTACTATATTTATCAAATCCGATATTTTCAGTTTTCCTTCACAAAGCAAAAGAGTTTAATTCCCGTAAATTTCAGGAATTAAACTCTTTAATCGATAGAATAATATAACTAGCAAGATTTGCTCATCAAGTACGGGATAGCTTTCAAGAGCTTGAGAATAAATAGGTGCCGGGAATAGTCCTACATCAACTAAACCATCACAAATTTGTTGCTCCAAGAAATGAGATTCTCCTTCTATCACATGGAACTCCCACGACAGGTGTATCGTCCAATCTTTCATTATCCTTTACTTATTAGACGCATATCTTTACTTTTTTCCATAAATCTTTACTTTCTATCCTTAAATCTTTACTTTTTATAGTATTTTTTATATGATAAGTAAAGATGAAAGAGGTGCCATATGTATAATTATCAAGGATTACTCCGCCTATTACAAGAACATAACCTACACAAATCTCATTTAACGCAATTACTTCACATATCTTCAAGAACTATCGCAAAAATTTCTAAAGGTGAAAAACTTTCATCCTCGGTCATACGCAAGTTATGTGAGTACTTTTTTTGTTCCCCAGCAGATCTCTACACACTAGAGCCTGACAACCCTATCCTTAAGCAATTGCGAGAAGAAAAAGAGCATGGAATCTCTGGTGGACTTTACCATGAACTCCAAGTGCGTATGACCTATAACTCGAACCATATCGAAGGAAGTAAGTTGAACGAAGATCAAACTAGACATATCTTCGAAACCAACACAATTCACGGAGAAGAGAGTCTGTCCGTTGATGATATCATCGAAACCGTCAACCATTTCAGAGCCATTGATTACTGCATTGATATCGCAGAAGATACATTAACAGAAAAATGTATCAAACACCTTCACTATCTATTAAAAAATAATACTAAAGACGAAAAACTTTCTTGGTTCAAAGTAGGAGACTACAAAACACGGCCTAATGTAGTCGGTGGCCGAGAGACTTCAACACCTGAGCAAGTAGCAGGAGATATACAAAATTTACTAACATGGTATACTAGCAAACAACATATTTCATTTGAAGATATCGTGGAATTTCATTTCCGTTTCGAACGCATCCATCCATTTCAAGATGGAAACGGCCGAGTAGGTAGACTCATTGCCTTTAAAGAGTGTCTAAAACACAATCTAATCCCCTTTATCATCGAAGATAGCAAAAAATATTTTTATTATCGAGGCTTAACAGAATTTTTGCGTGAACCAGGATACCTCATCGACACCTGTTACGATGGACAAGACACGATCAATCGCCTATTAGAATACCTTGAGATTCCCCACAAGGAACACCGTTAGCCGTAGCAGCCTTTGTGGCGGTCCTTACTACCTAAATCACACAAATACAAGAAGCCCATGGCGTGCTCCTGAACAAACATTATGAAATACCGTATGAGAAGGAGTATGCCATGGGCTTCCCTTTATCATATTCAGTTATCAACGCTACAGACTGCATAGCGTTACAAGAAACGTCACTACCGCATCACTTTCTCCAATAACGCTTGATAACTATCCACCACATTATAGACCACATTACCAGAGCTAATGGTCTTGAAATGTTCTTTTGCGCAATGAATTTTAGATTCTTCAATACGGCGCAGCTGCATAGAGTTCATGGACCCTTTTGTTTCGGCTATAAAATAGATATGCTTAATATCACCTTCATGGAAAGCAATGGCCCAGTCAGGGTTATACCGCCCCACTGGCGTTGTAATATAGAACCCATCTGGCAACTTCACATAGACCGCTACATGCGCATCAGAATCTAACTCTTTAGCAAAATTCAACTCATTCGTAGAATCATATACTACATGGTCATACAAATGTTTCTTCGCCTTCATCGCATTCGCGTCTAAGCGACCTTTAATCGTCACATCAGTAAACAAGGATGTGTCATAACTTTCATCTAGCACATTATAGGTAATATGCTCGATGATGGCCGTTGCTTTTTCATCGTTAATTAAAGACGATGCCCGAAGGATAAATTCCTCTGGGTTCCATTGAAATTGGTTAAATATATCAGGTCGAATCTCCTGTAATATCTGAATCACGGCTTTTCGTGTTAATCCAGTTTCCTCCACTAATTTGCCAATCAAATCGTATTTGACGCTGGAGCTCGCCTCTACATTAAACTTACGGCGCTTGGTTCCATCTTCATGAAACGCTGTTCCTGTCAGTAACGCCTGCTTTGACTCAATGATATCCATGCTACCTTCCTCTACATTCACATAGATTGGTGGCACATGCAATTTCATATTTAAGGCATGTATAGATTTTTGCACTAATTCATCCGTATCAAAATCAACGATATACACAGATTTGGCGTTAATCTTCGACCACAGTGCCTGAAACTCTGGCATAGCTAATTTATCTTCATCTACTGAAAGTTCCACATTATTTTGACGGGCATTGTCTGGCATCATCGTACGACTATCATAGATCGTATCTAACAGTTCTACAATACTTGGTACTACATCATCAAAATCGTCGCTAAAGGACAGGTTACCTTCTTGTTTATCAGTATAGTACACATCTGTAAGGGCCCCTTCACGATCCACATACTCTTTTTTAATTAAGTCAAAATAAAGCTTGTCTGCCCTATCAGCATCTATGGTCTTTGTTTCACCATTGTCCGTGACTAATACTTTATTAAGGAATAATTCTGCCGTTACCTTAACTGGTCTATCTCCGATGGCCTCGGCTAATTCATTTTGCAATCCTTTGGCAAAGCTATCGTAACTTTCACTGGCGATAACGGTGAGCACATTCACAGCGTGCACATCCTTGCCTAGGATATTCTCATCCATCCGTTCCCCATCTTGGTTCACGCAGAGACGAAGACCACGGCCTACTTCTTGTCGTTTACGGACCTCACTAGAACTTTGTTTCAACGTACAAATTTGGAATACATTGGGATTATCCCAACCTTCTCGTAAGGCAGAATGGGAGAAAATGAACCGCACAGGAGATATCTCAGGATTTCTATCCAACAAGAGTTCCTTGTTCTTCATAATCAAATCGTAGGCACTCACATCATCTGTAGTAGTTTCCTTTCGAGTCAACTTTGAATTTACCATAACGCCTTGCTTGTCTACGGAAAAATACCCTGCATGGGTTTTCTCTGGAGCAATGGCATCCAAATAACGCACATAGTCATCTTCCCCAAACCGAGTTTGCAGATGTCCTACAATATCTTTGTATTCCTCTTCAAACATATCTGCATAGATGCCGTTGAAAGGTTCCTTTGCCTCATTATATTGCTTGTACTTCGCTACTTCATCAATAAAGAACAAGGACAAGACTTTAATTCCTTTATAGAATAACTCCCGTTCCCGCTCAATATGAGACAGGATCGTTTCTCGGATTTGAATACGACGAATTTGCTCTTCGCTAACCTTACCAATCACATCGCCTGCATAAAGCTTGATACCGTTAATAAACTCAATGGAATCATCACGGCCATCAATTCGCGACACAACGAAACCTTCCTTGTATTCTTCCATATTCCCAGAATGGTCATACAGATTATACCCTTCCTTAACAGTGCGAGTAATCTTACGAATACTAGAGGCCCCTTTGCAATCGAATTGGATCATCGCCGTCGGTGCAGCCTTGGATAGATTAATCTTTTCCAAATAGACATAACTATCCGTAGCCGTACTACCTGATTCGCTAATACCTTTCACGGCAATTTTTTTCACCAATCGCTTGTTATAGGCTTCCATCGCATCTAGACGATAGACCATGTTGTAAATACTATCACTCTTATGAGTCGCCGAATACCGTAACGTCATAAGGGGGTTAAAGTTCTTCAAATTCTCCTTTGTTTTCGTTCCCTCCACAGATTGCGGTTCATCAATGATGACAATGGGGTTCGTTTTCGCAATGATATCAATAGGCCTACGAGATCGAAACTCATCCAACTCCATGTAAATTCGTCGTGCATCTTTACCTGACGCATTGAAAGCCTGTGCATTGATAATCATCACATTGATGCCACTATCCGAGGCAAACCGGTCAATATCTGTGAGCTGCTTCGAATTGTAGATAAAGTAGCGAATTTTCTTTCCATACTCTTCTACAAAATGATCTTCTGTCACCTGAAAGGATTTATAGACCCCTTCTCGAATAGCTACGTTGGGAACGACGACAATAAACTTGGTCCAACCATAGTGACGATTTAGCTCATACATAGTCTTGATATACGTATAGGTCTTACCTACACCTGTTTCCATTTCCACCGTGAGATTATAGCGATTTTCTAGTTTATCAGAAACTGTAATTTGGTGGCGTTTTTGTATCTCCTGTATCCGCTTTAATACAATCTCATCCGTCATCGCTGGTATTAGCGGTTCATTGCGCCAACCAGTAAAATCTTCTTCAATAAACCCTGGTTCAGCTGACTTAACAACACCTGCATCCATCATATAGGACTGTGTTAAGTAAGGTTGACCCGCAAAGACATCCACCACCGCTTTCGTTGCCTCTGTTTGAAATCGTTGATGTTTAAATCGTAATTTCATAACACCCTCCTAGATGACCTTAATCCGAGTATCTGGCGCCAAGGATTTAAAGATTTCCCCTACATTAATCTTAGCTGGACTATCAATAAAGCTATTATCACGAAATACGACCCTAAGTGGTTGTAACTTTGCCATATATCGAATCACATGATCTGGAACCGCTTTATCAAAACACGCTATCAGATCTCCATTATTGTAATTATGGATAGTATAGTCATCAACAATATCAGAACTATACGGCATAGATAAGGGTAATCCCCATTCCAATAAGCATCCAAATAGCAAATCCAAACCCGTCCGATCTTCCTTCACATTTTCCGCTAAATTAAACAAGGCATCCTGTGTATATTCTTGAGGTGCATAGTACACATCCTTCATATTCGTATCGTCTAGTTTAAGCACACGGAAACCGATGTCTAGATTTTCAATCCCTTGATTCTCTGAAAGAATCTTTTGACCTGCCCGGCGTATACGTTCCTTGCCAATTTCGGTAAGAACATGAGGCACATTAAGTGTCTCTAAATATTCAATAGCAACTTTTAGTGTATTAACTGCATCCTTTTGCGCTTTAGATAATGCAAAATCCAAATCCTCTTGAATTTGAACTAGAATAAATTTTCTGTTCGCTCCATCCATAGCATTAGATAAAAATGTTGAATGTGCTGTAGTCCCAGATCCTGAAAAGAAATCTAGTATAATATCGTCATCACTTGTAAATCTTCTTATAAAATCTAGTAGCATCTCAATGGGTTTTGGCGAGCTAAATGGAGGTTCATCCAATTCAAACAATGTAGCAAGAGCATTGGATGCAGAAGCTTGTGTTCCGAAATTACATGTTGTTTGCGGTGATTCAACTCCACGAATTTTTTTTACCTGTATTTTTCCTGTAGAGTTAAAGAAGAACTCTACAATTTTTTGACCATTTGAATCAACAAGTTTTTCTTTATCGCCATAAAAGTACTGTTTCATCTGATTTATTTGTGTAAATCCTGCCTCAATAGTAACATCTTCAACAAGCTTATTATTCTTAGCAACCATTTTTCCATCAATTATATTAAAGTTTATCGTATCTCCTACTTTACCCGATAAAGTGGTGCCATCAGGAGCATTAAACTTGGTTCCCTTGGGAAATGTAAATAAAGAAGCTGGATGTCTACCTGAAACTTTTTTTATAGCTGCAGCTTCAAATTCATCATTATCAAGAGATCTAGGAACCTTAATATTTTTGATATTTTTTGCAATAGCGAGAATATATTCATGATAAACCTTGTAAATGCCAGACTGTGCACTAACACTTTTATCCCATATTAATGTTGCTATAATATTTTCTTGTCCAAAAACCTCACCACATATGTTTATTAAAGAACTCAACTCACTATCGTTAATTGAGATAAAAATAATTCCATCATCACATAACAAATTACGTGTTAGTAATAATCGTGAATAGATCATAGAACACCAGTCAGAATGAAATCTACCATTAGCATCTACATTCTTAAACATACGATTTCCTTCTTCATCATATTCACCCATTTCTTCTGAGTAATCATCTCGATCCATTTTAAAGTCATCGTTATAGATAAAATCATTCCCCGTATTATATGGTGGGTCAATATAAATCATCTTTACTTTGCCAAGGTAACTTTCTTGCAATAATTTCAACACTTGCAAGTTATCGCCTTCGATATACAAGTTTTCTGTCGTATCCCAGTTCACACTGTCTTCCTTGCAAGGGCGTAGCGTTTTACGGATGGGCTTGTTTGCCTCTACGATGGATGCTTTCTTGCCCACCCAAGTAAACTCGTAGGCTTCCTTTCCATCCACCACGTCTTCCGACAACATTTGGTGCAACAGTTCAAAATTAATGGCCCGTTTCAACTGACCATTTTCATCCTTAGATTCAGTAATGCAATTCGGGAACAATTCCCCAATACGCTCTACATTATTCGCTGCTACATTCGCAGTCTCTAACTTCATCTTTTCCATTAGAAAAGCTCCTTTTTAGACTTCAAGATTGATTAGTCTCTTATATTATAAAAAAACATTCAACTAGTTTATCTATACATTCGACCATAATTTTATTAAATTTGCGTTGTCACTGGATGGTGATTTTTCTTTAGATAATTTATCCACTTGAACGAGCAACGGCATATCAAAGCTAGTTCCAGTAATTATACATTGACCGGGAGCAAGATTAGGTATTTGTTGCTTTGATACACTATCTAAAGAATTAATCGTATTTCCTATCATCTTTAAATCTTGATCATTCACTAACCTATGAATAAAATAATTATGAACTTGTGAAATAATTGTAGGAGAAATATCATAAGGTCGCTGACTGGCTAAGGTAAGATAAAATCCAAATTTTCTTCCTTCCTTTATAATCTCCTCAAAAACCTCTAGCCTATAATCTTTCCAAAATTCTTCTTCTCTTGTAGATTGTAGAGATAAAACATTATGTGCCTCATCTATGATTAAGTGAATTGTAGAGTTAATATTATTGTCATCAGAACTTTCTTCTTTATGACGATTATATAACTGTTTAGCAATTAAAAGAGGTAACATTTTTTTCGCCTCTAAGTTGCAATTCCTAAGAGAAATAACATTCACTAATGACCACGGTTTCTCTTCATCACAAACATAAATGGTTTTTTCTATGAAACTAGATCTGGCAATTATCCTTTGAATTAATGGATTAATATGTTCAAAATTAACTCGACCATATGCCAAACAATATATTAAATGTAAGTTTACTATTATCTTTAATTTCTCTGTTATAGTTAAATGATCAATATTATTTTTGACTTTAGGTTCTAGCAGCTTCGCTTTTAATTTTTCTTCATGCTCTCGAATCTCTTTATCATTAACATCATTCATATATAAACTATCAAGATAATATGTATTATATTTTGAATGCCATTTAGCCTGTAACCAGGTCTGACTGTCACTTATCTTTTCATAGTTCCTTTCACATTCACGCTCGACCTTAGACTCAATAACTTCCAATGATTTGTGAAGTAAATGCAACATTTCTTTATTATTATTTTGTTTAAATATATTATAAAATGATTCTCCTATGCGTTCTATTATTCTATCCGTTGTAATCTCTATCCGACCAGCTTTAATATAACGCTTTACCGCTCCCACTAAAAATGGTTTTTGTGTCTTCTCTGTTGCAGAATATAAAATTGAAAGCGTTTCAATATCCCAAAACACACTTTTTTCTAATGGTAGCTTATTACTATTGTCTGGACTATTCTTTCGAGTTGATAACTCTAAGGTCTTCTTCTCTTTATGTAAAACTCCATCCCTAACATATTCACCATTAAAATCAATGACAAAAAATTTACTTGTATTATTAAAATTCTTACAAATCTTTTTATTTTCCAGACTAAATAATTCTGTATATAATTTTGTTAATGTGTTTGATTTTCCACTGCCAGTATTGCCAAAAATCCCTATATGTGTATTAAATAAATTTTCTCCAGATAACTCCATAGGTATATCATTAGTAACACTTTTTCCTAAAAGTAGTTTATATTTTATAGCAGATGAATTTCTTTGTAAGATGATTTTAATTTCATTGTCACTCAATAAAACTACTTCATTAAAAATCATAGGAAACCTTTTTATACCATACTCAAATTTTCCTTTATACATATCACCAATTAAACTCACTTCGATATGGCGTCTAAATCTTTCCCTTAAAAATTGATGGTTATACGGTTCTTTATCAACATCTTCAAGAAACTCTTTTTCTATCCTACCAATAATTTTATGACTACCTCTAATTATTCCAATATAACTACCAATAGAAACACCATCATAAAATACGCCATCATGATGAAATGATTCTAAATTAGAATGCTCATTCATCAATATGTTTATTCTCATTCCTTCTATGGATACCACATTTCCTACTACATAATTATTTTCCATTATCGGCACCTAACAATCTCAACAAGTATGAAAAATTACCATTTACTTTTTGTTTTTCTTCTGGTAAAAATATTATGTTTTTGTATCCTCCGAAAGTTTGTTTTAACTTATCTTGTCCTTTTTTTGAGTAGGATATGATGATAACTTGTAATTCAGGATTTAATAAAGATCTCTCAAAGATATCTTTTATATGTTCATCCGCAAATGAAAATCCAAATACTATAAGTACTGCCTGTTTTTTCTCTAATTCGTAACTAAACGATCTTATTAGTTGGTAATAATGCTGTTCAGAAACTGTTTCAAAAAATTTATATTTATCTGGATTAATTATTGGTAGCTTTAAATACTCTGTATAAAATTTATTTAAATCTTTGTTGAAAAAGTCTCCTAGAGTATCTTTAAAATCTAAAAACTCCTTAACACTCTCATTAATATTTTTTATAAATTCATCTAGATCTTGACTTATAGAATCCTTAATAATATCCTTAACATCCTTTTTCTTAATCTTCATATTCCTTATCATAGCTTTTAGTGTTCTTATAAGGGTATTTTTTTCTTTAATAACTATATGATTTTCTTCAATATCCCAGGAAATAGACCCATGCATTTTAAATAAATTGATCGTTGGAACTTCTTTTATATAGGTATCATTATACCCACTGTGTGTAATAT
>NZ_RQVB01000010.1:0-104821 GCF_003992265.1 Veillonella sp. CHU594 | reverse complement strand
AGAACTTTAGTGATTGCTGCTGTTAAAGTAGTTTTACCATGGTCAACGTGACCGATAGTACCAATGTTAACGTGTGGCTTATTACGTTCAAATTTTGCTTTTGCCATTTTGAATTGTCCTCCCGGATAATTAAAACTTTATATATAGTAATCCTGTGGGGCGTATAGCCCCACTAGATACACTTTTGATTAGCCATTTTTCTTAGCTTGAATTTCTTCAGCAATTTTCTTAGGCACTTCTTCATAATGATCGAATGTCATGGAGTAGTTACCGCGACCTTGTGTTTTGGAACGAAGGTCAGTAGCATATCCGAACATTTCGCTCAATGGAACATATGCTTTGATATGTTGGGAGCCGTTGCGAGCTTCCATTCCATCCATACGGCCACGACGGGAGTTCAAATCACCGATTACGTCGCCCATGTATTCTTCAGGAACTTCTACTTCAACAGCCATGTATGGTTCAAGTAATGCTGGGTCAGCTTTACGAGCACCCTCTTTGAAGCCCATGGAACCTGCAATTTTGAAGGCCATTTCAGAGGAGTCAACATCATGGTAAGAACCGTCAAATACGATAACTTTGATGTCAACCATTGGATAACCAGCGATAACACCGGATTCCATAGCCTCTTTAACACCGTTCTCAACTGGTCCAATGTATTCACGAGGAATAGAACCACCAACAACTTTATTTTCAAATTCGAAACCAGCACCTGGCTCTTGAGGAATGATTTCCAACCAGCAATGGCCGTATTGACCTTTACCACCAGATTGGCGAACGAATTTACCTTCAGATTTAACTGCTTTACGAATTGTTTCGCGGTATGCTACTTGAGGTTTACCTACATTACAGTCAACTTTGAACTCACGGTTCATACGGTCAACGATGATGTCAAGGTGAAGCTCACCCATACCGGAAATGATTGTTTGACCAGTTTCTTCATCAGTACGAACTTTGAAAGTTGGATCTTCTTCAGCCAAACGAGCTAATGCCATACCCATTTTTTCTTGGTCCGCTTTAGTTTTTGGTTCCACAGCAACAGAGATAACTGGTTCTGGGAATTCCATGGATTCAAGAATAACTTGCGCTTTGTCATCGCAAAGTGTATCGCCAGTAGTAGTATCTTTAAGACCTACTGCTGCAGCGATGTCACCAGCGTATACGCGGTCGATTTCTTGACGGCTGTTAGCATGCATTTGCAAGATACGGCCGATACGTTCTTTTTTACCTTTTGTAGAGTTGAATACATAAGAACCAGACTCTAATGTACCGGAGTACACACGGAAGAACGCTAATTTACCAACATAAGGGTCAGCCATAATTTTGAAAGCTAACGCAGCGAAAGGACCGTCATCAGTGGAAGGACGAGTTGTCTCTTCACCAGTGTTAGGGTCGATACCTTTAATCGCTGGTACATCTGTTGGAGCTGGCATGTAGTCAACTACAGCATCTAACAACATTTGTACACCTTTGTTTTTGTAGGAAGAACCGCAAAGAACTGGGAACAATGTGTTTTCACACACAGCTTTACGAAGAGCTGCTTTAATTTGTTCTTCAGAAATTTCTTCACCTTCCAAATATTTTTCCATCAATTCGTCATCAGTTTCAGCAACTGCATCCACTAACATTTCACGACGCTCTGCTGCAACATCAGCATATTCTTCTGGAATTTCAGTGATTTCGTATTCTTTTCCGTCATCACTGATGTAGATTTCAGCTTTCATAGTTACCAAGTCAATGATACCTTTGAAAGTGTCTTCTGCGCCGATAGGCACTTGGATAGCTACGCTATTAGCACCTAAACGAGCTTTCATCATATCAACTACGCGGAAGAAGTCAGCACCTACTGTATCCATTTTATTTACATAAGCGATACGAGGTACGCCGTATTTATCCGCTTGACGCCATACTGTTTCAGATTGAGGCTCTACGCCACCTTTCGCACTGAATACAGCTACGGAACCGTCTAATACACGAAGGGAACGTTCTACTTCTACTGTAAAGTCTACGTGACCAGGAGTATCGATAATGTTGATGCGATGACCTTTCCATTGAGTAGTAGTCGCAGCGGACGTGATAGTGATACCACGTTCTTGCTCCTGCTCCATCCAGTCCATCGTAGCAGCACCTTCATGTACTTCACCGATTTTGTGAACTCGACCAGTATAGTAAAGGATACGTTCCGTTGTGGTTGTTTTACCAGCATCGATGTGAGCCATGATACCGATATTACGAGTTTTCTCTAAAGAAACTTCTCTTGCCACTATATTTCTCCTTAACTAATTACCATTTGTAATGAGCAAATGCTTTATTAGCCTCTGCCATTTTATGAGTATCTTCTTTTTTCTTAATAGCTGCGCCAGTATTATTGAACGCGTCCATTAATTCGCCTGCTAAACGTTCTTTCATAGTGCGTTCACCACGAAGACGAGCATAGTTTACCATCCAGCGAATACCTAGAGATAAACGGCGATCAGCACGAACTTCAACCGGCACTTGGTAGTTAGCACCACCGATACGGCGAGCACGTACTTCTAATACAGGCATTACATTTTTTAAAGCCTGATCAAAAACTTCCATAGGGTCTTGACCCATTTTGGAACGAATAATTTCAAATGCATCATATACGATGGATTCAGCAATGCCTTTTTTGCCATCGTACATTACTTTGTTAATGAAACGTGTTACTAATTTGCTATTGTACACCGGATCTGGTAGTACATCGCGTTTCACAACAGGGCCTTTTCTTGGCATGTCAATTCCTCCTTTAACGATGTGTGTTCTCTAATCTTATGCTAAATTATTTTTTAGCACGTTTCGCGCCATATTTGGAGCGGCTTTGCATACGATTTTGTACGCCAGCTGTATCCAATGCACCACGAACGATGTGATAACGCACACCAGGAAGGTCCTTAACACGACCGCCTCTGATAAGTACAACGCTGTGTTCTTGTAAATTGTGACCAATGCCTGGGATGTATGCAGTTACTTCAATACCGTTTGTCAAACGAACACGGGCAACTTTACGAAGCGCGGAGTTCGGTTTTTTAGGCGTAGCTGTGTATACACGAGTACAAACACCACGTTTTTGTGGACACTCTTTCAAAGCTGGAGAGTCAGATTTACGCACTAAAGTTTTACGGCCTTTACGTACTAACTGGTTAATAGTTGGCATGTGGGCACCTCCTTTCCAAACAATTAGATTTATAATTGATCCGCTCGATAATATATCGTTCGGATATTACCAAAACTAGCGAAGCACGCCGATTGCGGCAGCTCCTACTTTAATATGAGCAGCTTGCCCAAGTTCTTCCATCGTATGATTTCGATCTACAGGCACATTGTGCTCTAAACAAATTTCCAGAATCGGCAAGATAATTCGGTCATCGCTATCAAGACCTACAAATACACACTCTACTTCATCGCGCCCCACGGCTTTGCGGGTTTGTTTCGCTCCTATTATGAGATTTGCATTTGAAAGCATATCGATTGTCATATGCGTCTCCTTCTTATTCGTTACTTGCTTTAGGGCGCACTGCTCCTTAAGCACTTTACTAGTTTACCATTGTTTATATGCCCTGTCAAACGATTTTATCCCTTACAAATCGCTAGAATAAAGCATTTTATATGTACATGCTTCCGTGCGGTTCAAAAATGTGTTTTTCTGTATATTTTGAGTTGGTTTTATACAGCTATCGTGCTTTATTTGTATGTATATGCATTGTATTTTCTTTTTTGTATTTTATCTATGCAAAATTGATATAACAAAATTATTTGTTTTTATATGACATAAAGAAATAAGCGGATAACTTCCTGCAGGTTGTTATCCGCTATTCCTTCCAACAATGTTAACTAGCTATCTATGCTCGTCTGATTGTCTTATATTATTCTGCTGTCTCTACATCTGTAGTTTCACTTGCTACATCTGCACTGACTACTTCTGTATCCACTACTAGATCTTCTAATTCAGGCGTATGTTTTACTACCTTAATTTTACGATAGCGGCTCATGCCTGTACCAGCTGGTATTAATTTACCAATGATAACATTTTCTTTTAAGCCAAGTAATGGATCAATTTTACCTTTGATCGCTGCTTCTGTAAGAACACGTGTTGTTTCTTGGAAGGAAGCTGCTGACAAGAAGCTGTCGGTTGCCAAGGCTGCTTTGGTAATACCCAATAGTGTACGAACACCAGTAGCTTCTTTTTTACCATTTAAGCGTAAACGACGGTTTTCATCTTCAAATGTATTTACATCGATAGAATCTCCTGGTAATACATCTGCATCGCCAGCATCTTCAATTTTCACTTTATGTAACATTTGACGAACGATAACCTCGATGTGTTTATCGTTAATTTCTACACCTTGAGATTTGTATACTTTTTGTACTTCATATACTAGGTAACGTTGCGTTGCTTCTGTACCCATTACACGCATAATGTCATGAGGGTTAATGGAACCTTCTGTTAAACGTGCGCCTAAAGATACTACGTCACCATCTTTCACAATGATGCGAGATCCATAAGGGATTAAGTAATCAAACTCTTCACCCTCAGCTGTAGTAATAAAGATGGTATTGGTACCTTTTTTATTATCGTTAGGAACGACACGTACAGTACCTTCTACTTCTGCAATGATAGCATTACGTTTTGGACGACGTGCTTCAAACAATTCTTCGACACGAGGTAAACCTTGTGTGATATCATCACCGGCAACACCGCCTGTATGGAATGTACGCATTGTTAACTGTGTACCTGGTTCACCGATGGATTGTGCCGCAATAATACCTACTGCTTCACCAACTTGTACTTGTCCACCAGTACCTAAGTCACGGCCATAGCATTTCATACATACGCCATATGGAGAACGACAAGTCAATACAGAACGGATTTTCACTGTGTCGTAATGTTTTACTACTTCATCAGCTAATTCATCAGTAATTTCACCATTCAATGGAACGATGACTTCACCAGTTTCTTTATTGATTAATTCTTCTGCTGCTGTACGGCCCACGATACGATCTTTCAATGGTTCGATAACGCCAGTACCTTCCACGATAGCTTCTACTTCAATGCCATGAATTTCATTGTTGCGTACTTGAACTTCTTTTACATCAGAGTTCAAGATAGCTTCGATAGCTTCTTCTGTTAATGCTGTATGGGCAGGGAAGATTTCTACACCTTCACTATCAATAACAGGATACACAGTATCTTTACCCAACATATTTTCAATCATTGTATTGCGTAATGTCGTACGAATGGTATCGTCCACTTCACCTAACGCAATGGTTTGAACAATATTAGTATGGTTGATGTCGCTGTCGCTACCCAATTGTGCGCCACGTAATGCGATAGATTTCACTTGAGATTCTGCTAATACTTCAATAGTTGCTTCTGTTACGATGCTTTCAGCGTCAGCAATCACTTCCCCAGTCATAGGGTCTACTACATCGCGATCTAACACACGACCGATTAAATCATCTTTTAAGTATGTTAACGCATCTTTTGTATTACGCGCTAAGCGAGCTCTTTCACGAGCTAAGTCGATACCTACCACATCGCAATCTTCCTCACGAACGATTACGTCTTGAGATACGTCAACAAGACGACGTGTTAAGTAACCAGAGTCAGCTGTACGAAGGGCTGTATCGGCCAAACCTTTACGGGCACCATGAGAGGACGTAAAGTAATCCAATACAGTCAAACCTTCTTTAAAGTTTGCTTTAATAGGCAAGTCGATGATACGACCAGATGGGTCCGCCATCAAACCACGCATACCTGCCAACTGACGAATCTGTTGTTTGTTACCACGGGCTCCGGAAATCGCCATCATATATACTGGGTTGAAACCATCTTGGTCAGCCGCCATATTATCCATCATGGCTTCTGTTACATTGTCGATAGCTTCATTCCAAAGTTCGATCGTTTTACGGTAACGTTCTTCTTCTGTAATTAAACCACGACGATATAGACGGGATACTTTATTAACTTCTGTATCTGCTTCTTCTACGATACCAGCTTTTACTTCTGGTACTTTAATATCCGCAATAGCAATTGTCATACCAGCACGGCGAGCGAAGGAGTAACCCAAGGATTTAATACGGTCCAATAGTTCTGCAGTTTTTTCGTTGCCGAACGCTTGGAAACATTGGTCGACTAATTTACCAACCATTTTCTTATCCATGACTTTACCCAAGGACCATGTGCCGTCTTCTTCTTTCACAAATTGACGGATTTCTGGATATAAAGCTTCGTTGAATATCAAACGACCTGCTGTTGTTTTAACTAGACCATATCCTTCGATACGAATGTAGATAACGTCTTGTAAGCCGATGGCACCAGAGTCATATGCCAACATCACTTCATCGTAATTTGCAAAGCGTTTTGCCTTATCTTCTGTACCTTTACGAACTACTGTTAGGTAGTAAGTACCCAAGATCATATCCTGAGATGGAACTGCTACTGGTTTACCATCTTTAGTAGATAAGATGTTATGGGATGAAAGCATCAAGGTACGTGCTTCTGATTGCGCTTCTACGGACAATGGTAAGTGACACGCCATTTGGTCACCGTCAAAGTCGGCGTTGAAGGCTGTACATACTAATGGATGCAATTTGATAGCACGGCCTTCCCAAAGGATTGGTTCGAAGGCTTGGATGCCTAATCTATGCAATGTAGGGGCACGGTTTAGTAATACTGGATGTTCTTTAATAACTTCTTCTAAAGCTTCCCAAACACCAGCACCGATACGCTCTACTTGACGTTTTGCGGCTTTAATATTGCTAGCTTGTCCACGTTCTACCAATCGTTTCATAACGAATGGCTTGAATAATTCCAATGCCATCTCTTTTGGAAGACCACATTGATGCATTTTCAATTCTGGACCAACTACGATAACGGAACGGCCGGAATAGTCAACACGTTTACCCAACAAGTTTTGACGGAAGCGACCTTGCTTACCTTTTAACATATCGGATAAGGATTTCAATGGACGGTTGCCAGGACCAGTCACAGGACGGCCACGACGACCATTGTCAATCAACGCATCCACAGCTTCTTGTAGCATACGTTTTTCGTTGCGCACGATAATATCAGGAGCGCCTAAATCCAGTAAACGATTTAAACGGTTATTACGATTGATAACACGACGATACAAATCATTCAAGTCAGAGGTAGCGAAACGACCACCATCTAATTGCACCATTGGGCGCAATTCAGGTGGGATAACTGGCACTACATCCATAATCATCCATTCTGGGCGATTGCCAGATTGACGGAATGCTTCTACTACTTCTAAACGGCGAACGGCACGAACTTTACGTTGACCTGTAGCAGTTTCTAATTCACTGCGCAACTCATCATTCAATGCTTCTAAGTCTAATTCGCAAAGTAATTCTTTAATCGCTTCTGCACCCATATCGATACACACGAATGTATTCTCTTCTAAGGCACCAAGCTCTAATTTTTCTTCACGAGTTAATACTTCGTATTCTTTTTCTTCTTCTGGAATTTCTGTATTCGCCGCAAGCTCTGCATTCACTTCTTCTTTGTGTTTTGCAGAATTGATTAATTGCAAACGTTCACGACGTTGTGCAATGGTTTCAATGATGACACTTTTACCACCGATTTTATAGTCAGCATCATTGAACATGGCTTCGTATTCACGGAATTCAGTTTCAAATAACAATTGTTGTTTAGACAATGGAGATTGACCTGGATCCACTACGATATACGCAGCAAAGTATAATACACGTTCCAAGGAACGAGGGGATATGTCAAGGATCAATCCCATGCGAGATGGGATACCCTTGAAATACCAAATATGAGACACTGGTGTAGCCAATTCAATATGGCCCATACGTTCACGACGCACTTTAGCACGAGTAACTTCTACACCACATTTATCACAGACAACACCTTTATAACGGATGCGTTTATATTTTCCACAATGACATTCCCAGTCCTTTGTTGGTCCGAAAATGCGCTCACAGAATAAACCATCTCGCTCTGGTTTTAAGGTGCGGTAGTTAATTGTTTCAGGTTTTTTAACTTCTCCATGAGACCACTCCAAAATTTGTTGTGGTGAAGCTAAACCGATTCGCATGGAATCAAATTCATTTACGTCTAGCACTGTATGCTCCCTCCTTTACGAGATAGTGGTACTTACTCATTATCAGAAGATTCTACATAGCCACTGATTTGGCTGATAATATCATCTTCTTCACCTGCTGTTACAGGCTCTTCTTCTACAATGTATCCGTCAGGTGTTCCTTCTACTGTGGAAGCTTCTCCTTCTGTAGTCGCTTCTGTAGTACCTTCTTCCATCACTTCACGAATATCATCATGACGTGGTACATCCTCATCATCTAATTCCTTGATAAGAACTTCTTCTTGATCTTCATTCAAGATTTTTACGTCAAGGCCAATACTTTGCAATTCTTTCAACAATACTTTGAAAGATTCAGGTACACCAGGTTCAGGAATATTTTCACCTTTTACGATTTTTTCGTAAGCTTTTACACGGCCCACAACATCGTCAGATTTCACAGTTAACAACTCTTGTAGTGTATACGCTGCGCCATACGCTTCAAGAGCCCACACTTCCATCTCACCGAAACGTTGTCCACCGAATTGAGCTTTACCACCCAATGGTTGTTGTGTAACAAGAGAGTACGGACCAGTAGAACGAGCATGGATTTTATCATCTACTAGATGGTGAAGTTTTAACATGTATACGTAACCAACGGTAACTTTGTTATCCATTTTCTCGCCTGTACGGCCATCGTATAATACAGTTTTACCATCATCATCACGACCAGCTATGCTAAGTGTATCGAACACATCACTTTCATGAGCACCATCAAATACTGGTGTCGCAATATGAATACCAGCCACGTCAGGTTTTGGCATACCATACATATCATAGTCATAACCAAATTTTTCCAATTCAGTACGTAAATGACTACGTTTTTCACGAACTTGCTGAATCGTTTCAATCACATATACTACACGACGAATTGCACGCAATTCCTCTTCTAAGGCTGGCTCCATTTCTGGACGTTCGGCTTCTACATCATCAAATGTTTCAATGCCTAATTCATAGATACGTTTTTCTTCAGCCAATAAGAAGTTATAGCGTTTTTCTCCACCAAGATCTTCAAATTTTTCTTGAGCTCGATGTAAAATTTTATCTAAGGCTACTACTTTTTGACTATCAATTTGTTTATCTGTTTCAAGGTAGTTAGCAATCATAGGATCTGCAATGGCTTGTTCTAAACTTTCAATTTCTGCATAGATATCTTTGATGCCATCAATTTCATCCCAATATGTACCGTTTAATTTAGCTTCTTTCAGTACTTCTTTGATTTTTAGATCAGTTGCCTTAATTTGCATACCTAATCCTTGTACTGCCCAACCTAAATGCGTTTCCAATACCTGTCCGATGTTCATACGAGACGGTACGCCTAATGGGTTCAATACGATTTGTACTGGTGTACCATCTGGTAAGAATGGCATATCTTCTTGACGCATAACGCGAGAAACGACACCTTTGTTACCATGACGACCCGCCATTTTATCGCCTTCGTGGATTTTACGTTTTTGCGCAATATATACACGAACTACTTTATTAACACCTGGTTGTAATTCATCACCGTTTTCACGCGTGAAGATTTTAACGTCCACAATCTTACCTGCTTCACCATGTGGTACACGCAAGGAAGTATCGCGAACTTCACGTTCTTTGTCGCCAAAAATAGCGCGTAATAAGCGTTCTTCTGGAGTTAATTCAGTTTCCCCTTTAGGAGTTACTTTACCAACTAAGATATCACCAGGTTTAACTTCTGCACCGATGCAGATAATACCATTTTCATCCAAGTTTTTAAGGTTATCATCACCAGTATTTGGCAATTCACGAGTGATTTCTTCGGCACCTAATTTCGTATCACGAGCATCACATTCGTACTCTTCGATATGGATGGATGTGTAGATATCTTCTTTACAAAGTTCTTCACTTAATAAGATCGCATCCTCGTAGTTATAACCTTCCCAAGGCATGAACGCTACCAATACATTGAAGCCTAATGCTAATTCGCCCCCATCTGTAGCTGGACCATCTGCCAATACTTGACCTTTCACCACGGATTGACCACGGTATACGATTGGTTTTTGGTTAAAGCATGTAGATTGGTTAGAACGCATGAATTTGTTCATTTTATATACGTCTACACGACCATTATCACGTTGTACATGAACTTCATTACCCCAACAACGTGTAACAATACCAGCTTCTTTTGCTAATACGCAAACGCCGGAGTCTGTTGCCGCTTTGTATTCCATACCTGTACCTACTAAAGGTGCTTGTGCACGAAGTAGAGGCACCGCTTGACGCTGCATGTTCGCACCCATCAAGGCACGGTTCGCATCGTCATTCTCTAAGAATGGAATCATAGCAGTACCGATAGATACTACTTCTTTTGGGCTTACGTCCATGTAGTCTACTTTATCTGGAGATACTTCTAATACATCATGACCACGACGACATGCAATGTTCTCAGATACGAAGTAACCTTCTTCATCAATACGAGAGTTCGCTTGGGCAATTGTCATGCCTTCTTCTTCATCTGCTGTCATATATACAACTTGGTCTGTAACACGAACTTTCAATACTTTGTTAGCATCTTCGCCTGTACCATATACTTTTTCAATTTTACGGTATGGTGCTTCGATGAAACCAAATTCATTCACTTTCGCATAGTTAGACAAGGAGTTAATCAAACCGATGTTTGGACCCTCTGGAGTTTCGATTGGACACATACGACCATAATGGGAATGATGCACGTCACGAACTTCGAAGCCTGCACGCTCACGAGATAAACCACCAGGTCCTAACGCGGATAGACGACGTTTATGTGTTAATTCGCCCAATGGGTTAGTTTGGTCCATGAACTGAGACAACTGAGAAGAACCAAAGAATTCTTTGATTGCTGCCACAACTGGACGGATATTCAATAATGCTTGTGGTGTAATAACAGATACGTCTTGGATTGTCATACGTTCTTTCACCACACGTTCCATACGAGTTAAACCGATACGGAATTGGTTTTGTAACAATTCGCCTACGCAACGAAGACGACGGTTACCCAAATGGTCAATATCATCAGTTTGACCAATGTTTTCGATCAAGTTCATCATGTAACTTACGTTAGCAATCATATCTTCACGAGTCACAGTACGATGACTAAATGGCAAATTGCTATTGTTACAAATCACTTTTACTACAGTGCCATCTGTATTCACTACGAAGAACTCAGGTACTACATCACCACTGTACACACCGCTATTAGCCACTACGTCAAGAACTTCTTCGTTCACATAGGTATTCGCTTCTACGATGATTTCGCCATTTTCGTCTACGATTGGTTCTGCCAAAGTTTGACCGAACATGCGTTGACGCCAGCCTAATTTTTTATTTAATTTATAACGACCTACACGAGCTAAATCATAGCGACGAGGATCAAAGAATAAGTTATCGAATAAGTTACGAGCACTTTCCACAGTTGGTGGTTCGCCTGGACGAAGTTTTTTGTAGATTTCTACTAATGCTTCATCAGAGGATTGTGTGCTGTCTTTTTCTAATGTACGAAGTAAACGTTCATCGTATTCAGGATGACCATTTTCGTCCACTTGTCCATTCCAGAATAATTCCAAGATGGATTCGTTAGTTTCCCAACCTAATGCACGTACTAATACTGTAGCTGGTAATTTACGGTTACGGTCGATACGTACGGACACAATGTCGTTCGCATCTTTTTCTAACTCGATCCAAGCACCACGGTTCGGAATTACTGTGGAATCATACAAACGGTTACCCATGGTATCGATACTGCCACCGTAGTACACACCTGGGGAACGAACTAATTGGGATACGATAACACGTTCCGCACCATTGATGATGAAAGTTCCTGTATCTGTCATCAATGGGAAGTCGCCCATGAATACTTCTTGTTCTTTAATATCTGGATTTTCTGGATCATTGTTAACGAGACGAACATTGACGCGCAATGGTGCTGCATACGTAGCATCACGATTTTTGCATTCGTTAATGTCATATTTTGGTTCTCCAAGGCTGAAACCTTCAAAGGAAAGAGCTAACTTTCCTGAATTGTCTTTAATCGGAGAAATATCGTTAAAAATATCTTGTAAACCGCTCTCTAAAAACCACTCATAGGACTTGCGTTGCACGTCTAACAAATGTGGCATTTCGAGAACTTCGTTGATCTTAGCGTAGGTATATCGAGTACGCTTACCCACTTGCTCAGGTTTGAACATGTTCTTTTCACCCCTCATAAAAATTGGCTTACATATTCTATAACGGTATGACTGCAGACGATTCCAGGTCTCAGTTTTCCTGCTGACCAATGACAAAATAAGCAAGGCTCGTAATTTTTTCTTGTGAACCTTGCTTTCCTCATTTCAGCACAACCTTGGATATATTCCTTCATCAATTCAATGTTATAGTTACTTTTTTGCAATTAAATATTATAATCTTCTTATATCTATTTGTCAATAGCTATTATACTAAAAGTTCTCCATAGTACGAATACCATGTAATACTCCATACCATTAACAACTAAAAAAGACTTGGTACACAAACATTTTATTCGTTCGTATCCAAGTCCTTTTCCTTTACCATCTGCACGGCACCTACTGGGCATATGGCATAACAGTCACCACAGTGAATGCACATGTCCTGATGGATGACATAGCGATCACCTTTGCGTGTAATAGCCTCTGCAGGGCAATCCATAGCACACCCTGCACAACAAACGCAGGTATCATTAATATAAAAGTACATAAGCAAGCCTCCTAGCCTTAGTATACTACGAGGCTCCCCACATGTCACTCTTCCACAATACACTGACACATCTTCATAGTCAATAGTGCCGCTTCATGGGATTCTTGTGTCACCCCTGCACAACATTTCGGATCCACATGAAGTGGAATTTCTGGCAATCCTGCTTTTAGAATCAAAGCATTGGAAACCACGCAAATATCCGTACATAAACCAATCAAGGTTAAAGATTCGATAGGTTCCTCTTCGTGCATTCCTTTAAGATGAGCCAACAAATCTAAGGACCCAAAGTTAGGTTTATCTAGTACATCCACCCGTTGACCTCGTTCACGAGCCACTTCCAATAGATCATCAGCAATCTCCCAACCTTTAGTGCCACGGGCACAATGTTCCACTGGCAAATGTTTACCCTCTTGGCTTTCAAGGTAACTACTATCGTGTGTATCACGAGTGAACACCATAGGACCAGTAAAATTGCGGATTTTTTCACGTACCGCCGGTACAATAGCCTGCGCCTGCGGCGAACCTAATGTTCCATCAATAAAATCATGTTGCATATCTATCACAATCAATACGTTCATAGGGTATCTCCTTTGTTAGAAAGTAGGCAAGGAAATGATACACTCCCTTGCCTCACCTAAATTGATAGTACTTAAACCTTTGACTACTTATGCTATTATCATTATCTCTTTACTACGTCAGCACAACGAGCACATAATGTTGGATGATCTGTATCTTGACCAACTGTGTCGCGGTGAATCCAACAGCGTTCACATTTTTCTAAGGCAGATGGAGTTACCACGATGGATAAGGCTCCGTCTTCTACTGTTACTGCGTTGGCTGGTGCATTGTCACGGCCTTCTACTACATGTGCTTCAGACACGATCAACAAGCTAGCTAGGGAATCACCGAATCCAGTCAATGCTTGGTACGCATCGCCATCTGCATAGACAGTGATGGATGCATCCAAGGAGTGACCGATGGCTTTATCACGGCGAGCGCCTTCTAAAGCTCTTGTCATTTCACTACGAAGGTCTAACATCGTTGCCCAACGTGCAGACAATTCCCCGTCCACATGCTCTGCATGACCTTGTGGCCAATCTGCCAACATTACGCTTTCTTCCATACCATCTTCTTTTGGCATGTATTGCCATACTTCTTCAGCTGTGAAAGAAAGAACTGGGGACACCATTTTAACTAGTGTTGTCAAGATTTCATAGATAGCAGTTTGCGCACTACGACGAGCCACGTTGTTTTCTTTCTCTGCATACATTGTATCTTTCAACACGTCTAAGTAGAAGGAAGATAAATCTACAGTACAGAAGTTATGAATTGTGTGATACAAGATGTGGAATTCATAGTTTTCGTAAGCATTTGTTACTTTTTGACGAACTTCTTCTAAACGATGCAACGCCCAACGATCCAATTCTGTTAACTCTTTATAAGCTACTTTATCAGTGTTAGGGTTAAAGTTATCTAAGTTACCCAACAAGAAACGGAATGTGTTACGGATTTTACGATATACTTCTGCCAATTGTTTTACGATGTCTTTGGACAAACGCACGTCTGCTTGGTAATCTGCAGAGGATACCCACAAACGCATTACGTCAGCACCGTGTACATCGATGATATCAGAAGGAGCCACTGTATTGCCTACAGATTTAGACATTTTACGGCCTTCCCCGTCCACTACGAAACCGTGAGTCAATACGGCGTTGTATGGTGCATGACCACGTGTAGCGATACCTGTTAACAAAGAAGAGTTAAACCAACCGCGATGTTGGTCAGAACCTTCTAAGTACATAGCGCAAGGCACATCCATTTCATTTTGTTCCAATACGCCAGACCAAGAGCTACCGCTGTCGAACCATACGTCCATGATATCTGTTTCTTTGTGGAAAGAATCATGTCCACAAGATGGACATGTGAATCCTGCTGGCAATAATTCTTTCGCTTCATGAGCCCACCAAGCATTAGAGCCTTCTTTGGCAAACCATTCTTGTAAGGAAGAGATAGTATCATCATTGATGATGTGCTCTCCACAATGATCACAATAGTAGATAGGAATTGGCACACCCCACGCACGTTGACGAGAGATAACCCAGTCCCCACGGTCTGCGATCATATTATAAATACGGTCATGGCCCCATTTAGGAATCCATTGTACTTGTTCATCGATGGCTTTCAAAGCTTCTTGACGGTAGCCATCCACAGAGGAGAACCATTGTTCTGTAGCACGATAGATAACAGGGTTTTTACAACGCCAGCAATGAGCATATTGGTGGCGGATATTGCCTTTTTGCACCAATGCACCATTGTGAGCCAAGATTTTGATCACTGGCACTTCTGCATCATGGATTTCAACGCCCGCTAGTGGTTGTTCTGTATCACCATAGCGAGGTTCATCTACTTTGGCAATATAACGACCAGTAGCATCTACTAAAGATAAAATTTCAAAGTCGATTTTACCCGCATCTTTGTATGCTTTTACTACATTAAAGTCATCTTCACCATGAGCAGGAGCTGTATGTACGCAACCTGTACCAGCGTCTAATGTAACGTGAGAACCCAACAAGATAGGAGCATTACGATCTGCAAATGGATGTTTAAAGTTCGCCAATTCTAATTCGCTACCTTTGAACGTATTCAACACTTCATAGGATTCTACGCCCATTTCTTTGGTAGCTGTTTCGATTAAACCATTCGCTAATAACCATGCCTCATCGCCGATTTTCACCCAAGAGTAATCTAATTCTGGGTTCACAGAGATAGCTTGGTTGGCAGGCATTGTCCAAGGAGTTGTTGTCCAGATGACGGAAAACAATTTGCTAGTGTCAAAACCTGCTGGCAATGTGCTGTCAGCACCGTTTACGTAAGCAAATTTAACATAGATGGAGAAAGATTTTTTCTCAGCATATTCAATTTCCGCTTCCGCCAAAGCAGTTTCACAATGCGTACACCAGTACACAGTTTTCAAACCTTTGTAGATGTAGCCACGTTTCGCCATTTCACCAAATACGCCGATTTGTTTCACTTCGAACTCAGGGCGCAATGTTAAATAAGGACGATCCCATTCACCAAGCACACCGAAACGGATGAAATCTTTCTTTTGTTCTTCTACACAATTCAATGCGTATTCACGACATTGATTGCGAAGATCCAATGGACTCATTTCATGACGATTCAATCCAGTGTTTTTGATAACTGCA
The DNA here is from genome assembly GCF_003992265.1 of Veillonella sp. CHU594. NCBI lineage: Bacteria > Bacillati > Bacillota > Negativicutes > Veillonellales > Veillonellaceae > Veillonella > Veillonella sp. CHU594. The sequence goes on along the minus strand of NZ_RQVB01000010.1, from coordinate 88,761 downwards.
TGCTCGATAGGAAGACCATGTGTATCCCAACCAGGAATGTATGGTGTGTAATGACCTTGCATTGTTTTATATTTCATCACAATGTCTTTTAATGTTTTGTTCAAGGCATGACCGATGTGCAATTTACCATTTGCGTACGGAGGGCCATCATGTAAGATAAAAGATTTTTTACCTTTATTTTTCGCTAAGCGTTTTTCATAAATTTTATTATCTTCCCAAAACTTGATAAATTCTGGTTCGCGCTTTGGCAAATTACCGCGCATAGGAAATTCTGTTTCAGGCAAGTGCAAGGTCTTACCATAATCTACTTCATTAGACATTCTATTTCTCCTCTCAATAAAAAAAGCACCCGCTCCCCGAAGGGACGAATGCAAATCCGTGGTACCACCCTACTGATGATTCTTGTGAAAGATACCCCCAACGAATCATCGCTCAAACATATAACGGTGTCCACCGATGTGAGTACCCCCAGTACGGGCTCCCCAACATATACTCAAAAGTGATCCGCCATGCATTCACCCATGAGGCTTTCACCATCCCTCACTCGCTCGGAGCTACCTTGCATGACCGTCTTTATCAACGTATTAACATATATCGTTGTCAAATACAGATACAATTATATACTATCTGCAGAGTAGTTGCAATAGACCCAATCACATTCTATCCATGTTAGAAACGTATATCCCCTGACTGTGACGCTATTATATAGTCAAACGATCGTACTTCCTCATACATCATAAATGCTAGAACCATATGTATAAAAATCTACTCGGAATCCTACAAGAAACTATTAGAGGTATACCTAGATTAGGGGTATAATAAATCTCACTGATATGCTACCATAGATACATACATAGTTGGAAATTTATAGTAGGGTCGCCTACACGTACATAGGAGTCAGTATGGAACTTTGGAAACGCACCTTATACGTTTGTTTATTCGGGGCCTTCATGGCATCGGTGGGGCTCAGTCAAGCAGCTCCCCTCATTCCCTTATATTTACAGGACCTAGGAGTCCACGATCAAGGATCTCTTGCCAATTGGTCTGGTATCGCCATGGGTGTCACCTATCTTATGGTGGCCCTCGTCTCACCTTTTTGGGGAAAACTAGCTGATAGAAAAGGAAGAAAATTAATTTTACTACGAGCTAGTTTTGGAATGATGGTCACCAATGCACTTCTTGGGTTCGCACAAAGCCCTGAACATGTTGTGATGATCCGCATTCTAAATGGTATGGTATCTGGATTTTTTTCTGGATCCATTACGTTAGTAGCCACCCAAACTCCAGAGTCCAGAACTGGTTGGTCCTTAGGTCTATTATCCGCTGCCAACTTGGGAGGCTCTTTATTAGGACCTATGATTGGTGGTTATATGGGAAGTACCTTTGGTATTCGGTATGCTTTTTTTGTGGTATCCGCTTTACTAGGCATAGCTTTTTTATCTTCCTTATTATTCATAAAAGAAGACTTTACTCCTAAAGTAAAGGGCCCAGCTCCTTCTTTCAAAGACTTACAACAATCTATCTCCAATTGGAAAGGTCTTATCTTCGTATCTATCGCTTCTTTCATTTTTGCCTTCACTACCATGGCATCAGCTCCTATCCTTTCTGTATTCGTGCAACATATTGTAGGCCGTGGCCACGAACACATCGCATTACTAGCTGGTTTAGCTTTCACCTCTACAGGAATTGCTCAAATGTTAGCTAGCTCTGTACTCGGTCGCTACATCGATAAACTAGGCCCTCAATTCATTCTTTGGACAAGCTTTATTTATGTAGGATGCCTAACAATTCCACAAGCCTTTACAGATTCTATTATCGTCTTATGTATCATTCGATTTTTACTAGGCTTTGGATTAGGCGGACTATTGCCAGGAATCAACACCTATATTGCGAGTATTACACCAAAACATTTAGCTGGACAAATTTTTGCTTACAACCAATCCACTCTATTCTTCGGCTACTTTATGGGCGCTGTAGGTGGTTCAGCCATCGTATCGCAATGGGGCTTTAGTACCATGTTTATCGTGACAGGTATGATTATTGCATTAACAGGGGTCTTCTTGAAAGTAACATTAGGGCGCACTTCAACAGCCAGTCATTAGCATCATTCTTATAAACTACAATATAATTTTCCATCCTATATACTATGCATTACATATGCTTTATGATGATGCACATATGACAAAATACATAGAATATAAAAACAGAGGTCCTATCATCAAGGCCTCTGTTTTTTATCGTATTATATTGAAAACATTTTGAATCACTATCTACTATACTGACAGTGTAAACCTATAATGTATTAACCCCTGTTTCCAACGGGAACCCTTCATAAGTCACCCAATCGCTAGAACTGCCTACGTACATAGCAGGTTCTACACCTACTTCTGCTAACGCAATCATCAAGTTCGCCGCTGTCACTCCAGAGCCACAATAGGCAACGATAGGTTTCTCCACCTTAGTTAAGTCACCATAAGCTGTTTGTAATTCTACAATGGGACGTACACCATCAGCTGTAAATCCCCATTCATAGAAATGATTAATCGCTCCTGGTACATGTCCCGTCATGCCATCCATCGTATCCACTACCGATCCATCATACCGTTGTGGTGCCCGCGCATCGATGATGACATGACTGCCAGTTTGGCTAGCTTGTAACACTTCATCACGGCTCATCACTAAATGGTCTTGTAATGTATAGGCCAACGGTTTTGAATCTGCCACTGTTGGTGTCTCCTCTTGGGTCAACGAATACCCTTCCCGATGCCAGCGCTCAATACCACCGGCTAGGACTTTCACATTGGTGAAACCCATGTATAGTAGCAAGAACCGCAACCGACCGGCAAAGGAAATCCACGTATCGTACACCACTATGTGAGAATCCATGGTCACACCGCATTCACTCAAACGATTTGCTAAGACAGCCATGTCTGGCAAGGGATGACGACCACCGTGTACGCCTAAAGGACCACTCATGTGTGCATCCATATCGATGGCAAAGGATCCTGGAATGTGGGCTGCTGCATAGGCATCAAAGCCACGTGCATCAAGGACTACCACTCTATCTAATTCTTCTTGTAATTCTTTCGGAGAGATTAAAACACTCATCATTACACCTCCTATATATAAACTAGAATGCCATACACTCTATATAATCTAGTGTAACATAGATTATCTTCGATGTGTATGGCATTTCTATTCATACATGTATGATATGACATACTATTAATTTTTATCGGTTTTCATTACTCTTCATAAGAAAGGTTAATACTCATATTACTCTTTAATAGCTTGAAACGCTTCTTTTGCAATTTGTAATGTGTATGCCAAATCTTGATCGCTATGGCACGTAGATAAGAAGTTGCTTTCATATTGGCTGGCTGCATAATAGATGCCACGTTCCAAGTTGTAATGGAAGAATGTTTTAAACGCTTCCATATCACAAGCGCTGGCGTCATCGAAGTTATGCACTGCTTTATCTGTGAAGAAGAGAGTAAACATAGATCCTACTCGTTGTACTACTACAGGTACACCTACTTCTTTCGCCGCCGCTTCTAATCCTTGGCATAAGGCTTCTGTAGATTCCTCTACTTGACGGAATGCATTCGGATGTTTTTGCAACATAGACAAGGTAGCAAGACCTGCCGCCATGGCTACTGGATTACCACTCAAGGTGCCTGCTTGGTACACAGGACCGGATGGAGCAATGGAAGACATAATTTCTTTCTTGCCACCGAATACCGCCATTGGTAAGCCACCGCCTACGATTTTACCTAAGCATGTCAAATCTGGAATGACATTGTAATATTTTTGTGCCCCTCCAGAACTGGAGCGGAATCCGCACATCACTTCATCAAAGATGAGGACTGCACCGTGCTCTGTCGTTACTTCACGCAAAGTCTCCAAGAATCCTTCCACAGGAGGTACACAGCCCATATTACCTGCTACTGGTTCCACGATGATGGCTGCAATACTTTCACCATGAGCCTCGAACAATTGGCGAACTGCATCAGAATCATTGTACGGCAATGTAATCGTATCCCTTGCCACACCAGTTGGCACGCCGGGACTATCAGGCACGCCAAAGGTAGCTAAGCCAGAACCAGCTTTCACTAACAAGCTATCACTATGACCATGGTAACAGCCGATAAATTTCACAATTTTGTCACGACCTGTATAGCCACGAGCCAAACGCAAGGCACTCATAGTAGATTCTGTACCAGAGTTCACCATGCGTACCATTTCCATAGATGGATAGAAAGCTTGAATTTTTTTCGCCACTTCTGTTTCAAGCAGTGTTGGTGCTCCATAACTAGTACCACGAGGGATGGCTTCCAAAATAGACGCCACGATTTCAGGATTCGCATGACCTAGAATCATAGGACCCCAGGACAACACGTAATCGATATACTCATTGCCATCGATATCGTAAATGCGAGATCCGCTAGCAGAACTGATGAAAGGAGGATTGCCCCCTACACTGCGGTAGGAGCGAACAGGACTGTTCACACCACCTGGCATATATGTACGAGCCTCTGCGAAGGCTTGTTTTGATTTTTCTAAACTAAACATAATGGCTCCTATATTTTCACACTATTTTTCCTGTAGCCAACGTGCCACATCCAGGGCATGATAGGTAATAATCATCTTTGCTCCTGCTCGTTTCATGGATAGCAAGGTTTCCAAAGTAATGCGTTTTTCATCTACCAACCCCGCTGCCGCTGCTGTTTTAATCATGGCATATTCACCGCTGACATTGTAAACGGCTAAAGGACAATCGAAGTTATCCCGTACTTCGCGTACAATATCCAAATAGGATAGAGCTGGCTTAATCATAATGATATCCGCCCCTTCGATGATATCTTGTTCCACTTCACGCAACGCTTCTAAACGATTGGCCTCATCCATTTGATATCCTTTACGGTCCCCAAATCCCGGTGCAGAATGGACCGCATCACGGAATGGTCCATAATAGGCGGATGCATATTTCGCCGCATAACTCATGATGGATACATGGCTAAATCCCGCTGCATCTAAGGCTTCACGAATCGCAGCAATACGTCCATCCATCATGTCAGATGGTGCCACCATGTGAGCACCCGCTTTCGCATGGCTCACTGCTACATTACACAATAATGGCAACGTAGCATCATTAATGACTTCATGATGTTCCACATGACCGCAATGACCTGTAGATGTGTATTGGCAAAGGCATACGTCGGAAATCACGATCAACTCTGGCACTTCTTTACGGATCGCCATAATTGCTTGCTGTACCGGTTGTTCCATATCCCACGCAGAAGAACCATCTTCATCTTTGTAAGTAGGAATGCCGAAAATTTCGACTCCCTTAATACCTAAGTCATAGGCTTCTTTCGCCAATTTTACAGCCTCGTCCACGGACACATGATATTGTCCTGGTAAGGAAGAAATTTCTTCTTTCACCGCTGTTCCCGGAACAATAAATATAGGATAAATTAAGTCTTCTACTTGTAATGTTGTTTCACGAACCAACGCACGCATAGCTGGGCTGATGCGCAATCGTCTTGGTCGATTTCGTAATTCCATATTATGCCTCTTTCTATTTGCAATCGTTCAAGATTAGATCCACCATCGCAGGGATTGTAAAAGTTTCACCAATTAAATCTGGTTGAATCCCTTCTTCTACACAGGTAGCACCTGTAATCGGTCCAATGCAAACAACCTTCGTGTTTCCTAATAAATTCACTGCATCGGAGCCAAGCATATCTTTTGTATTCGTCACCGTAGAAGAACTTGTGAACGTAATGTAATCTACTTCACCTGCTCGCAAGGCTTCTTCTAAATATTCTTTATGGGACGTATCTTGTACCGTTTCATACAAACGCAATACCGTCACATCACATCCTGCCTGTGAAAGTCCTTTATAAATCACGTCGCGTGCCACTTTTGGTTGTACTAGCACAAAGCGCAAATCGCCTAGCGCTCGTTCTGGCCATACACGACTCTGTTCTACTGTAATGGTTTCCACCACAGATTCCGCTTGGTAATTCGGTGGCACGATGTCCGCACGAATGCCTCGATCTAATAAAGATTTTGCGGTAGCACTGCCGATAGCACATACTTTCATAGAACCTAACGCACGACTATCTAAGCCACGGTCTAATAAACCATCAAAGAAGAACCGCACCCCTTCGGCAGATGTAAAAATTAATCCATCGTAGGAAGATAAGCTATCATAAGCCACGTCCATCTCCTCTGTACGAGGTAATGCCTGTGTTTTGATAGCAGATGCTTCGATGACATGGGCCCCCAATTCTAGTAATCGTTCAGATAAGGCGCTAGCTTTACTACGAGCTCGTGTGACCACGATAGTTTTACCAAATAATGGTTTATTATCAAACCAACGTAATTGCTCCCGCAAAGATACTACTTCCCCAACGATAACAATAGCTGGTGCTTTCAATTGCGCTTTTTCTACATCTTCTACGACATGCTCCAATGTAGAGACCAACGTTTCTTGGATTGGTTTTGTTCCCCAACGGATGACTGCCACTGGAGTTTCCTTAGGACGACCATATTTGATTAAGTTTGTGGCAATGCTCGGCAAATTCGAGATACCCATCACAAAGGAGATCGTATCCACAGATTTGGCTAAGCCATCCCAGTTCATACCAGACTCTGGTTTTGTTGGATCTTCGTGACCAGTGACGATGGCAAAGGATGTGGCCATCGCCCGTTGTGTCACAGGAATCCCAGCATAGGCTGGCGCAGAAATACCAGATGTAATACCTGGTACAAATTCAAATGGCACGCCCGCTTCCACCAAAGCCAACGCTTCTTCACCACCACGACCAAAGACTAGCGGGTCGCCCCCTTTAAGACGAGCCACCACTTTACCTTCTAAGCCACATTTTACGAGAAGTTCGTTGATTTCCCATTGATGCATCGTATGATTGTTGCTTTTTTTACCTGCATAAATGATCTCTGCTCCTTCTTTCGCATAGGACAAGAAATGAGCATCTGCTAAATAGTCATAAACAATAACATCTGCTTTTTCAATACATTCCTTACCTTTTAGAGTGATTAATTTATGATCACCCGGTCCGGCACCAATTAAATATACAATGCCTGTCATTTCAATACTCCTCTTTCTACTAAATCGTCAATGATGGCTTTGCCCCCTTCTTCATAGAGAGCTTTCGCCAAGTTACGACCTAACATATCTGCTTTTTCTTTTGGTCCTGACAATTCACCTTCAAAACAATTTTTTCCATCTAAAGAAGCAATGATAGCTTTCAACGTTAATTGTCCTTTATAAATCGTCCCATGTACACCCATCGGTACTTGGCAACCACCTTCGAGTTGACGAAGGAAACTACGTTCTCCACGAGTAGCCCACATAGTATTTTCATCGTGCAATACAGATAACATATCTAGCATTTCTGTATCATCCTTGCGACATTCAATGCCCAATGCCCCTTGACCTACAGCAGGAATCATTTCATCGCTAGTGAAAGTCTGTGTAACAACAGATTCCAGCCCCAATCGTTTTAACCCTGCCTCTGCTAATACAATGGCATCAAAGTTTTCTGTTTCTAATTTGTTTAATCGCGTTTGGACATTCCCACGAAGTACAGAAACCTGCAAATCAGGTCGTTGATTCAACAATTGTGCTTGACGGCGTAAACTACTAGTCCCTACCTTAGCACCTTGTGGTAGTTGATCTAGTGTTTTATATTTTGGTGATACCAAAGCATCACATGGTGTTTCACGCTCTGTAATAGCACCTAGTACCAAATCTTCTGGCAATTCTGTAGGCATATCTTTCAAGCTGTGTACAGCCAAATCGATGCTACCATCACGCATAGATGCTTCTAGCTCTTCTGTAAATAAACCTTTACCACCGATTTCAGCCAATGGTTTTTCTAAAATACGATCACCTTTCGTACTGTGATGGACTAACTCCACCTTGCACTGTGGGTAATGTTTACGCAATGTATCTGCTACATAGTTGGCTTGCCATAAAGCAAGGGCACTACTACGGGTGCCTATACGAATTATGTTTCTCATAGTGTGTCGTCCTCCACTTCCAAAGCAAACATATCTTGGAATAACTTCCAATAATCTCGCTCTTCTTCTTTACCCGCTACTTCACCAAAATGAATCATTGGATCACGCAATAATTTACGTACCAACATGCGGGACATATTGCTAATAATCTTACGTTCTAGCTCTGTGGCATTAGGTAATTTTGCCATCGCTCGATGTACTTCACGTTTACGAATGGCTTCTGCTTTTTCACTAAGCAAGACCATAATAGGACGAACCGATAGATATTGTAATTTTTCTTCAATTTCTTGTAAGGCTTCTTCTAAGATAGGCTCTGCTTTTTGAGCTTCTTCTTCTCGTTGGTGTTTATTCGCTTCTACTACACTTTCCAAGGCATCAATGTTAAACAAATACACTCCTGGAATTTCTGTTACATCTGGGTTGATATCACGGGGAACAGCAATATCGATCATGACAATTGGTTTACCACCACGGCCATCCATGATTTCTTCCGCTTCTTCCCATTCAATCACATAATGAGGTGCACCAGTAGATGTAATAATAATATCTGCTACTTTGGCTTCTTCTACAAAATTGTCAAAATCAACGGCTTTACCATTGAATTGCTTTGCCAATTCTTCTGCTGTTTTGAACGTCCGATTGGACACGAAAATACTCTTTACCCCTTTAGCTTGTAAATGACGAGCTGTGAGCTCACTCATTTGACCAGCTCCCAAAATGAGAACCTTTGCCTCACTGATAGGAATATCTAAACTATCTTCCGCTAAATTGACTGCTGTATAACTAACAGATACTGGCGTATTCGCAATCCCCGTCATCGTACGCACACGTTTCCCTACAGCAATGGCTTTTTGGAAAATAATATTAAATACAGATGCTGTTAATCCCTTACTATAGGAAGAAATATAGGCCATTTTTAATTGGCTCAAAATTTGACCTTCTCCTAACACAAGAGAATCTAAACTAGATGCTACTCTAAATAAATGAGAAATACATGCCTTCCCTTCATATAGAAAAAACCATTTCTCATCTACGTCTACCGTTTCTTCACCTTTCAGATGCAGTAGTAAACGTATCATATATTCTTTTACATTCTCCATGTCATTTAGGACGACATAGAGTTCTGTGCGGTTACACGTCGATAAAAGGACGCATTCCTCTACTTCTTCATGAGCATAGATGTGATCCATAGCATGATCGAGAGCTTCTTTGGAAAAAGAAAATTTCTCTCGTACATCTACAGGTGCACTTCTATGATTCAGACCTAATACGACTAATTGCATGTACAATATTCTCCTTCACTGAGTCTCCTTGACCCTCTAATATTTGTATAAACTCCGATTCTCCTAAATTTGTACGCCAGAACTTCTCTCGTTCTTTTGGCGTATTTAATATATGCTGTAATTCTTGTCTCCATAGACGAATCTGAGGTAGCCACTCGGCTAATATGCCGTACCTGGTTTCTATATCCTGTCTAAGCAAGCGACTCACTCGTGGGCTCACTTGATTGGTAAATATAGAAATCTCCAAATCACCAATCTCCGTAGCACTGCCGAATACCCAAGTAGAATCATCTTTCACATCAGCCCGATTTATGAAGGCTTGTACTTCTTGAGCATCTTCCATGACTTGCGCATTCACAGCAGGAATATCCGTAGCAATAATGACAAACTGTTGCCCTACCATATATTCTGACCTATAAGGCTTCTCTATCCATTGTAATACGCCTGCTTCATGGTATGTTACAATGTCAGGTAATACATCAGGACTGACTACTATAATAGATGCCTCTTCGTCTATTAACTTTTCAATTCTACGCAGCGCTACTTGTCCTCCGCCGACTACAAGACAAGGCCTGTCTTTAAGTGAAAGTCCAACTGTTATCATCCTACTATCCTTATATGTCTCTACAATGGCAAAAACGGCTTGAATACTCAAGCCGAAATTCACCTTATACTTCTGTTTCTGTCTCTACAGGTTTTGTTTCCTCTAAAGCAATGCCATCTAATAATTGTAGTTGTGCTGTTAAAATTGATTCTACTTTTGCACGGAACACGGCCATTTCATTCGCAATGGTAGCATATTTAGCTTCTGCTTCTCGCAACGCACGATTGGCATCTTCTAAAATCGTAGATCGTTGTTGTTCCGCATTCTGTAAAATTAAATCAGCCTCTTTACGAGCTGCCTCTTTTACATTTTCACCAGTCTCTTGAGCAAGCACCAATGTATTGCGCATAGTTTCTTCCGTTGATTCATATTGATTCAAACGTTTTTCCATTTGCTCTACTTTATCAGTCATTTCACGGTTTTCACGATACAAGATTTCATAAGCTTGTACCACTTCATTCAAAAACTCGTTTACTTCATCACAATCAAAACCACGAATACTTTTTCCAAACTCTTTATTATGAATATCCATTGGTGTTAACATAGGATCAGCCTCCTTACATAAATCGTTTTAGATGTACTCCAATACGCCCTTTTTTAGACGTGCCGGTAATACTTTCTATTTGCATACGACCTCTGCCACGAAGAGAAATAATATCTCCTTCTTTTACTTCTTGCGCTGGTCCTTTCGCAGGTTGCCAATTCACTTGTACTAATCCTGCCTTAATGGCCTCCACAACTTTTGTACGAGATGTACTAAAACCTGAAGAAGCTATAGAATCCAACCGCATAGACGCAACAGTAGTTCGCACTTCTTTTATTTTTTCTTCTTTCGGTTGTAATTCACTCAATTCCATCCGTGATACTGTAACCGTGACCATAGCAATTTTTGTAAAGTTTTGAATCACAAAATCTGCTATCGTTGCATCTACGATTACCTGCGCCCCACCACTAGTGACGATAATATCTCCAAAATGAGTGCGATCAATACCAAGTCCCATTAAGGAACCCAACACATCGCGATGTGTCAATAATCGGAATCGTGGATCCCAAGATACTTTCAACACCGCGATTTGTAAGTCTACTGTTCCTTGAAAGTGAGGGGCCACAAAAGCCACTCGAAGGCGTTCTGCCCCTTCGTAACCACCACTGGAAATGATAGTAATACCACCAAAATTCGCTTTTACTGCATCTGCAATGACAAGGCCTGCAGGTGACATAAAATCTGTCACACGATAAGGTCGGCCTGCTTGTACTTGCTCCGCTAGATCAATCATACGTCTAGCCTCTTCGCCATTACCAGATGCTTCAAAATATCGAATTAACTTTTCTTTATCTTTCACGTTGTTTTCCTATTTCATTTGACCGTTCATAACAAGCTAAGATGCCTTCCATAATGGAAGAACGCAACCCTTCTTTTTCCATGGCTGCAATACCTGCTATAGTCGTACCTCCAGGAGATGTCACTTGATCCCTAAGTACGCTCGGATGAGCGCCTGTTTCTAAGGCAATCAAGCCAGAGCCATACATCGTCTGTACCGCTGCTTGCAACGCCAATGGCCTAGTGAGACCAATCCGAACACCTGCATTTGCCATAGCATCTAAAATGGTATACATATAGCCTGGACCTGCCCCTGCTAGAGCGCCAATACGGTCTAAATCAGCTTCTGAACATACCACGGCTTCACCTAAGGCTTCGAAAATGCGCAAAGCTTGTTCTCGCTCACCTGGTGTCACTTGTTCACTACTAGCAATCGCTGTAAAGCCAGCTTTTACCAAAATTGGAGTATTCGGCATAGCTCGTAACCAATGTACATGGGGTGCAAAGGATTGTAATGTATCCAATGTAATGCCTGCCGCAATAGAAATACATAATGTTCTCGCCTCGATTTGTGGTCCCACCTCTTCCATAAGAGACGGTAAGACTTGAGGTTTTACGCCAAATACAATGGTTCTGTACTCATCAAAAGCAGGTATGGCATCACAGTCCGTGAAGGCTGTGACACCTAACGTGCGCTCCAATTCTGATGCTTGCTCACTGCGACGCACTAGTACATCTACTTCCTCAGGGCCCCAAACACCTTGTTCCAAAGCCCCCTGTAAAATAGCACCACCCATCGATCCTACACCAATTAGTAGTATTTTTTGCATGGCTACCTCCTAATGCTTAGGCTTGTGGTTCTTTCCAAGCTAATTTGTCAGATATTTCTGTGTACTCTTTATCTGTATAATCTACTGTTACATTCACTGGTACACAGATGAAAATATCTTTGCCAATTTTTTCTAATTTGCCATCTAATGCAAATGTAGCACCACTTACAAAGTCCACAATACGTGCTGCTTCATGAGGGTCTGTATTTTCAAAGTTAATCACTACTGGACGCATATCGCGCAATTGATTTGTAATATTTTCAGAATCATCGAATGCTTTTGGCTCTACGATGACTACTTTCATACCGCTAGAACGTTGTGCCACTGTATTATATCCTCCTGTTTTTGGTCGTGCTGCAGATGCTACTGGTCCATTGCCACCTGCTACTGGTGCTGTTACTACTGGTTGTTGAGACTCTTCTTCATACATCTCATTATCATATTCATCAAATTCATATTGATCATCTTGATTACTACCAAAAAAACTTTTTACAGAATTCCAGCTATCTTTCAGTGCCATCGTTAATTCCTCCATTACTCATTATAGTGGCGTTCTCCAAATATTGCTGTTCCTACACGAACAATATTTGCACCTTCTTCAATTGCTACTTCAAAATCATGGGTCATCCCCATGGATATATATTCAATCTGACCTTCATTAAAATGAAGTTTCATGTCTTCAAATAAAGCGTGAGCGACTCTAAATATAGGGCGAGCCTCTTCCGGATCATCAAAAAATGGTGCCATACACATAAGCCCTTTTACCCGTATATTGGGTAATGATTTGGCATATTCCCGTATGGTTGGAAACTCTTCCACATCCATCCCAGACTTGCTTTCTTCTCGTGCCACATTCACTTGTAGTAATACTTCTTGTATAAGTCCTTCTCTAGCAGCAATACGTTGGATTTCATCCAACAATTTCACGCTATGAACTGAATGAATTAAAGAAAATTTACCCACTGCATTACGCACTTTATTGTTTTGTAATTGTCCAATTAAATGCCATTGGAGTTCCGGTCCCTGGTAGAGTTCCATTTTTTCTTTTGCTTCTTGTACACGATTTTCGCCCACAGTTCCTACACCTAGGTGAGCTACTTCTTGTACAGCCTCTACAGGATGATTCTTCGTTACTGCTACAAGTGTAACAGAATCCCTTCTCCCCACTCGTGCCTTAGCCGCTTCTATGCGTTCTTGCACGTTATGTAATGCTGTTGCAATCATATATGTCAGTCCTTTTTTCATCGTTACATTTCACTCTGAAAGGTCTTCACAAAAAAAATAATACTTTATCTTTTTTATTATAAACGAAAGAATAAGAAAAGTACATAGAAAAAGCATGATTTCAAGCCTAGTTCTTAAGATTTTCTTATTCTTTGTCATATTTTTTATTCTATTCTCAAACAATGCCTAAAAATGTATCTCTAAATTTCCGTGCTACTCATGTTCTATACAAGGTCTTATGATATACAAAACTATTGAAACTCCATCATCTATTAACCTTGATTTCGTAATACTGCAAACATAGCCATTCGTCCCGTCTTGCCTGCATTCCCTCGGTATGAATAACATCCTTCTGTCATCATCGTATCCGTAGCAGACAGAATCACTTGATCTATAGGCACACCTTTTTGTACGACACAAGCTGCAATATATCCTTTCAGATCTATATGTGGAGTAGGTGTCGCTTGTTCTAACCGTTGGAGATAACGCACGACTGCATTTACCTGTGAAAGTCCCAAATTACCCATATCCTGTCGAAATTGTTCAGCAATCTCTTCACTCACCTCAAAGGAGTCTTCTCCAATGGAGGGACCGATGAAGAGGTAGCAATCTTTTGGCAACGTTCCGTACGCATCGTGCATACTATCCATCGTGCGCTCCACAATGTGAGCGATGGCACCACGCCAACCTGCATGAACCACTGCCACCGCATGATGCACCGCATCATAGATAAGCACAGGCACACAGTCTGCCACGAGCAACAAGAGTGGCACATTCACCAAATTCGTATGAATCGCATCACTATCTGGGATACTGTCTTCCCAACTGAAAGCACCTCGACCGACCAGCTCTTCCGTCACCCTCGTCACGCCTACCCCATGCACTTGCTCACCACAAGTCAAATGATTTGAATCCACACCTAACACCTGCGCTAATCGTTTGCGGTTCTCTGCCACCGCTTTCGGATCATCACCCACATGCAGACCCATGTTAAAACTATTAAAGTTACCTTCACTGACACCACCATAGCGGTAGGTCACACCATGAGCCAGGGGAAAGCGCTCTAACAGTGGACTGTATTCATAGGTAATACTGGTGGAGCTATCCTGAGAAAATGGTGCGTGTCGAAGAGAGGAGGATAAATGGGGTGTTTTAGTTGTGTTCATGTTGGGGCCTCCTGTGTATTAGTTGAATAATATACATTATGAATTTAGATGTTATAATTCATAATAGATTAAATGGGAATTTACTTTATTAATTTCAGATGTAGATTACGGAAATAAACTTGATAAGTATCTTTTTAGGAATTAATAATCCTAATCTTAGTTACCTTTTCTCCATCATTTTCAAAAGTAATACCACTTTTGGCATCTGATGCCCATATAAAAGTTCCGTAGAAGCATTTTGTTTCCCTGCTTCATCCCAAAATTTTTCAATCTTTTTTCCATGTTTTAGACAACCAGCTAGCTTTTACATGTGTTGGCATGAAGATAGTGGCACTGAATAGTGCTAGTAAAATAGATGTGGTTAGCTTCTTCATAAAGATACCTCTCATTGAAAATATATATCAATGAGAATGCAGATGAACTTTCGTTACTCTTTCACCATCATTGTCAAAATAAATACCTGAAATATAGTCTGAATTCCACATGAATGCACCATAAAACCACGCATTATTGTCAAAAATATATGTTGGTCGACCATAGGCATTATACACCTGTTCTAATGTGTCACCTACTGCAATCCCACGATGAGTCGTAGCATCTCTATTCGTAATCTCAATATAATCTACCACGTTATTATCATAATAGTCGCCTTTTGTAAACGACATATCGAATCTTACTCCACCATATCTCATACCACGATTAATTTCAGTAGGTACACCAAGGCTATTTCTTACTTGTCTGAAAGTAGCTCCCATAGGAACTCCCAACACTTGATATTCAATAGCCTCTAATGAATGACCTACAACTTGATGAAGACCAAAGTTTCTTGGATACTCAGATCGTTGTGGTAAACGAATCGTGCTGGAAGATGTACTACTTATTCCAGTAGTGCTGCTTTGTTTCCCCGCTTCATTCCATGATTTTTCAACCTTTTTCCACGTTTTAGACAACCAACTCGCCTCTACATGGGTTGGTGTGAAGATGGTCACACTGAATAATGCTACTAGAATAGATGTAGTTAGTTTTTTCATGGTCTCTCTCTCTTTCATTGTGAATCATATACTATTCTAATATTGTCATATTTAATTATTAGTATATCATTTATACCTCTATACGTCCTACCTAAGCAATTAAACTTTTCACACATTCCACGATAGGTAAATCTGCTTCTAACCAATCTACATCATATAAGTTTTCTAAGTTTAACCAACGAGCTGCACTATGTTCTTGTAAATGAAATTCTCCTAATAACTCACATTGATAGGCATGCATAATAAGATGAAAGTTAGGATAGTCATACTCTACGGTTGTTAAAAAATCTCCTACTGTAATCTGCACATCTAATTCTTCTTGTATCTCACGAGATAAAGCTGCTTTATGATCTTCTCCAGACTCAATTTTACCTCCTGGAAATTCCCAACGGCCTTGTAAATCTCCATAACCTCTTTGTGTAGTTAATACTTGGTTATCTTTCAAAATAACTGCCGCTACTACTTCTATCGTCTTCATCCATATCTCCTTTAATAATTCACAAAATAATCGTACAAATCTTCACGTATCGGAGTTTCCAAATCATACATAATACGAACGGCTTTTTTCGTTGTACCTGGCATGGTAAATACTTCTGCTTCCCCTGTTGCATGTATATGACCTAAATAATAAAACTCTTTTGCCCCATCTTCATCATTCTTATTTTTTCGGATAAACAAATGCATAGTAATACCTTCTTTTTTTGCATGTAACGCTTTTTGTACCAAATTGTTACTAAGGTCCACACCACTTTTAGAAATAGCAATTAATTGTTGTGGAGATAATAATCTATCTTCATATCTAATAGTATCTGCAATATCTTCGCCCTTATCATAATTGATAAATACCGGATATGTTTTGGTAGCCTCATCATATTTATAACCACCAATATTTAATGGTACGATACTAGTTTCCCACTCCATTAACTGGCATACATCTTCATAGGTATATTTTTGATACAGCGTAAAAGAGGCTTCCTCATATCTTTGACTATAGTATTTTTGATTTCTTTGAAAGCCCACTTTCACATAGTCCTCGACCATATCACGGAACCCTTCATTTTCTAAAGCTTCACGGAATACCGCTGATATTTGCAATCCATCTACCACTTCATCGCACAACAGGGCATCCTTAAATCCAGCTTTGGAGGATCCTGTCTTAAACTGACCTGTAAATAAATTGATGATATTTCTTTCCGTATGAGTTGTACAAGGAATACCTAATCCTAGTAACTGTGTTCTCATATACGTCAGTGGATTAACTTCACCTTTCAACAAACCTTCCAATACATAGAGTTCATGTACTCGTTTGCCAAGTACCATATACTGGCCCATATACTCTAGTATTTTTGCTTCTACCGACGAAAACCTATGCGTGTAGTCTTTTTCATAGTCTACCAAAAACTTATAATATGTTTTTGCATTACTATTAAAGATTAATGAAATATCGATACTTCCATAGTTTTCAAAATCTATCAATTTAGGAATACGACCTAATTTATATTTTAAGTTTTTATAGGCTTGCCGAATATGTTTAATCTGTGTGAATTTAGCTGTGTCAATAGATTTAAAAATACGTTCTTGAGCAATCGCATCAAAATGAATCGTAGATGCACCCGGAATCACTCGCGTCCCTTCTTGCACATAATACCGCAAACTATCCTTGTTATGACTTACATCTCCGGACAGAGCTACAGGAATCATAAAGTTATTATTAAAGTTTCCAATAAAATCAAGAACGACCACGTAATCTTTACTGTTATGACGACGTAGTCCCCGACCTAACTGTTGCACAAACACAATGGGACTCTCTGTACCACGAACCATAACAACTTGATTGACCTCTGGAATATCGATACCTTCGTTAAAAATATCTACGGTCATAATATAATCTAACGCATCATTCGCATCCGGTCCTGATAATCGTTGAATAGCCTCTTCCCGAATTTCTTGCGAATCTGCACCACTTAAACTAATAGTTCTCATCCCTAGTTGATTAAAAGCCTTGGATAACTCTTGTGCTTCTTCAATACTATAACAGAATACTAACCCTTTTACTCGCTCTCCAGAATATCCATAAAAATTACATTGCTCTAGAATTAATCTAGCTCTTGTTTGGTAATCCCATTCATTGGCAAAAATGCTCTGTGCTTCATCACCCTCATAGGTTGTGATGCCATCAGATAATTGTCCGATACCAAAATAGTGAAATGGACATAGTAAATCTGCCTCTAATGCATGTTGTAATCGTATTTCATGAATAATATTATAATCAAATAGCTTATAAATATCGAAATCATCTGTACGCTCTGGACTAGCAGTCATAGCAAACCAAAACTTAGGCCTGAAATATTCCATAATTCTATGATAACTTTCAGATCCTGCTCGATGTGCCTCATCGATAACAATCACATCAAAATCTGTAGGGGAAAATCGTTCATAACAATCTGGCTTAGACATCATCTGCATGGTCGCAAATAAGTAGGTTTCAGAAAAACCTTTTGCTGCACCCGATAACACACCATATGTCACAGAGTCGCCAATTACCCGTTGATACGATTCCATCGCCTGTCTCGCTACCTGTTCACGATGCACTAAAAATAGTACTCGCTTTGGTTTTACACTACTGACAGCAAAGGCTGATGCATAAGTTTTACCTGTTCCTGTGGCAGAAATCAACAATCCTTTATTAGCACCTGATTGATACAACTCTGTAAACCTTTCCATCACATAGGACTGCATGCTGTTCGGCTGTAATACTTTTGGGACTTGATTAGATTCATTTATATTTGTATCTACCACCGCTGGTAATTGTTTTTTAGTAGAATCATTATATTGCTCATATAACATTCTGTACGTATCAATATAGTCTACATAAGTCTTTGTCTCATCTGCTGCCCACAAGCTTTCAAACTCTTCTAAGACAGACATCACAAAAGATTCTTGCTTATGAGAACTATAATGCACATTCCACTCTTTATTTCTTGTCAATGCGTGGAGCGTCATATTAGAGCTGCCCACGATAATAGTAAACTCATCCTCTAAATGGAATCCATATCCTTTTGTATGAAAACCTACATCAGATCCTTGTGCATCAAATATGCGGAGCTCTATATTACTAAACTGACTTAACTTGTCTAGTATTTTAGGATCATTAAACATCAAGAAATTTGTTGTCAAAATACGACCTGGAATATTTTTTCCTTCCAACTCTTTTAACGTCATTAATAATGGACTTAATCCACCTGCTGTAATAAAGGCTACACTGATAAAAAAGGATTCACACCGTTTTAATTCGCTCTCTATAGCGGAAATTACCTTCCGCCCTTCTTCTGCATTATTCGATACAAACTCTGGTCCACTATATTGTAATGATTTCGTAAAATTTATCGCACTCATCTCTATCTCCTATATACATGTATATAAGATCACTGTACCAGCTCTTATACATAAGATCAATAGAAAAATAAAAAGAACACTACACATCCTATAGCAAACTAAAATATTCTCATAGCTTGTCAAGAAATGCATAGCGTTCTTTCTTATTTTATGGTGATTGTATCAACTTTAAAAAGTATCTTACCACCATTCATTTATATATGTATTTTGTCTTGGATAAGCCCGATTCAATACTTCTAATATATCATCTGGTCCTTCTAATTTTTCTTCAAAAGCAAGTTCTGTAGCACTCATACGACCCATGAGAAGTAAGCTCAATGCACCTACAGAGAATACTAATTTAGCATTAATATCTACATGCTCTTTATGTTTTACTACTTGCGCCTTGCCTTCTTTATAAGACACTACATAGGTACCATGGTTCCACTCACATAATGGATCTTTCACACCGAATTGGATCGCTCCTTCTAATGCTACTGGTACAGGAATACTTTCCATAGCTAATTTGACATCTACAATACGACTCATCATAAATGGCATAGTACTGTGTCCTACTTTTCCATTAGGATGAAAGATATAGCCTTGATCCAGCATACCTTCATTCCACCGTACACTGTCACCTTGGGAGCGATGGTTGTACAAGAAGTTCATCAACGCTTTTTGCGCACGACGCGTAGTATACACAAATTCTGTCACAGCAATCTCAGGTTCCCCTAAGCGATAAAAACAATAGCCCTCTAATTGTCCAGAATCATTTTTCACATACCCTACTTGCACGCCTTCTGCAAAAATAGATTCTAATAAGCGAACCCATTCTTTTTCTTTACGCACAGCATAGCCAGATAATGGTTTGGTATATGTCTCATATACCCCTGCTAAACGTTTCCACTCCCGTGGAGACCGTAACATCCCAAAGGACATCGTTTTATCTGTAGTTTCTACTAGTGGGGCCAAATTATCTAGCTTCATGGTTTGTACCCATTGATGAGCGTATAAATCCCATCCATATTTTTGGTAAAACCCAGCATACGATGGCATTAAAATAGTGACTCCTTGTCCACGTTGTTTTAATTCTCCTAATGCTGATTTCAGTAATTTCTTGCCTACCCCACTACGACGTACAATAGGGTCTGTGGCAACTCCCACCATGTAAGACATAGACAGGTCCACACCACGAACACGTATAATATTTTGTCGTAAATGGACGGTACTCACCAAATAACTACGATCGATACCAACCATCGTATTTTCTGGTTCATAAGCAGTATCAAAATAATAGTTAAAAAATGGATGACCTTCTGGCTCAAAACAATAGGCCCACAAACGCTTTACATCTTTTGTGTCCGTATCTTTTGCTATTCTAAATTTCAAAATAATCCCTCTTCCATCGTTATGGTACATTGAAAATAGTTCGAATACTTTATATTAGTATTATATAAAAAAATAAGGGTCTACTGCTAGACCCTTTATGCACTTCTTTTCTGAAAGTTTACTATATATACAGTAATACTCCATCTATAAACAATTTCGCTCCATATCCGAATAAAATCAACCCACAGATACGGTTGATCCATACGAGTTGCGAAATTTTGATACGCTTTGCTAATTTGTGAATAATAGTCGATAATGCTCCAAACCAAGCAAAAGCAGACACGATGTATCCCAGTAAGAAATAGATGGATGACTCCTCAGGAATGCTGGCTTTCACAGCACCGAACATCATCGTCACATCAATAAGTGCCTGAGGGTTCAGCCATGCCACCGCAAAGGCAGTAGTCACAATATTCCAAATTGTCACATTCGTATCCACATGAGATACATTCGGCTCTGAATTAAACACGGTATAGCCCATGTAAAAGATAACCGCTCCTCCCAAAAGAAGTACGATGCCTTTCAAAAAAGGCCATATATCAAAGATAGCACCAATGCCATAAAACGCCGATACACTTAAGGTAAGATCGAAAAATGCCACGATTAGAATGGTAGTAATAATACGTGATGCCTTTTGTACCAGTGCTGTATTAATGATAAATAGATTCTGCATCCCTATGGGCGCCAACACAGCAAACCCAATCAGTAAGCCTTCCCAAAAATAGGTCATATTGGCTCCTTTCATTCTCTACATCAATCCCGTTACTGTCTAGTCATTATATACCTTGACGTGGGTCTTGCACAGTATCAGCAAGCGAACGCAAGGCCACATCGCAAGAACAAACGATTCCTTGGTCAGAAAGAAAATAAAACTCCTAGGAACTTATCATATGTCCCTAGGAATTATATACTATTCGCTACACGTTATTCTCACAGGCGCCTTGTTTGATACAACGAGCATCATATTTTTCAGCAAAATGATCTGGGTTGTAAGATTCTTTCGCCATGCGAAGCCCTGGTAATCCCATATCTTCTTCACGGTTGATAAACTGTGTATCTACGAACTCATGACGAATAAATTCATTATTGATGGCTTGATATAAACCACGGATGGTTGGATTTGCTTTCTCAATATGAATCAGCGCCATATGTTCATTCAACATTTCTCCAATGGTGAAAGCCTCTACTCGTCCGAACAATTTAATACAACCACCTACAAGACCCAATGCACCCCAATGGTCAAAGAGTAAATTAATAGCTGTTAGTTCATCTTCAATGCCTTCTTCATGATGTGTTTCCACCCATTGCTCTGCCGCTTCACGACATAAAGGAATTGTATTCTCATCAATTGGCATATATTCATAATTAGAATATTGCATACGGAATTGATTTAAATGGTTCTTCTTTTGACGTAACTTTTTACCTGCTAAGGTAATCATATCTTCTGTACGATAGATATATTCAAAGTTATCACGGTCAGGTGTAAATTCATAACAATCTGGACACAACTTTTGCATCCTTTCCATCATGATTGGATTAACACCTTTTAATAAAAATGGAATTTGGTTCTCTTTGAACCACTCTTTCGCCATTTGTAATCCATCTACAAACTTGGCATCTTTTCCAGCAAACGGTGGTAACATAAATGGAGATTCTGTCACTCCACCACCTTTAATAAATAACACACCTTCTTCTTCTGCCCAAGTAATGCCATAAATATCTTGCCACATAAACAATGTAGTAAAACTATTATCTGACGCTTCATAATGATGCTCTCCAAAGTACGCATCAATACGGGGCTTATCTTCTAAGGTAAAACGCTTAAAGTCTAAAATAGGACTCGCCTCCTAATACTCTGATTTTATGATATAACATTACTATTATATGCTATTCATCGATAAAATTCAATGCAGAAAAAGCGCCATTGTAGAATTGGTCTTTCTTGTCCCCTTATCTGACAAAATTCCACAAACGCAAGAAGAGCACGACATGTTCCGGAGCAAACCTAACCACTGTATCAGTTTGCGGAGGAATGTGTCGTGCTCTTCCCTTCTACTCAATTAAGAATGGCAAGAAAGCCGATATTAAAACAAGCTTTCATCTTCTTTTAGATCTTCTCCAGAAATAACCGCTACAGAGGCAATTTTATCTCCTTCGTCTAAGTTCTGTGTTTTCACGCCAGAAATAGCTTTACTTTTCTTCACCGCAATATCATTTACATCAAAGCGAATGATTTTACCTTGTTCAGAAATAAGCATCATTTCATCGTTGTCATTCACGATTTCTACGGCCACTACTTCACCAGTTTTTTCCGTGATTTTAAAGTTTTTCGTCCCTTTACCACCACGTTTTTGTACTGTATAGGAGCTTTCCACATTGCGTTTGCCATATCCTTCTTCACTGATAGTAAAGACTTGGCATTCTTCGCCAGTGCCGTGGATGATGCTAGCGCCTACAACTTCGTCACCAGTATTGAGATTAATACCTTTCACACCACGAGCTGCTCGTTTCATTAAACGTACATCAGATTCATGGAAGCGAATAGCCATACCTTTTTTCGTACCTAGCAATACATCTTGGTTACCATAGGTTAATCCTACGGAGATTAACTGATCTCCTTCATCCAATGCCACTGCATTCAAACCACCGCGACGAATATTGCGATACTCATCAATAGCCGTACGTTTTACAACGCCCTGTTTTGTGACCATAAACAAGTTCACATCGCTAGAGATGCGTTCTAAGTCGATCATGTTCGTCACTGTTTCCCCTACATTAAGAGGTAATACGTTAATGATGGCTGTACCACGTGAATTACGACTAGATGCTTCTGGCACTTCGTAGGCTTTTAAACGGTACGCACGACCTGTGGATGTGAAGAATAACAATGTATTATGTGTACGCACATGCATAATTTGTGCTACATAATCATCATCTTTTGTTTTCATTCCCACAACGCCTACGCCACCTTTATGTTGGTTGCGATACACATTAGCATTCATGCGTTTAATATAACCTTGACGAGTTAATGTGATAACCATTTCTTCATCAGCAATTAGATCTTCTACATCGAAGTCAGACGTATCAATCGTAATTTCACTACGGCGTTTGTCGCCATATTTTTCTTTCATGGCAATCAATTCTTCTTTGATAATTTCACGTTGACGTTCGTCGGAGGCTAAGATTGCTTTTAAATCTGCAATCAACACTAACAATGCTGCATGTTCTTCTTCGATTTTTTCGCGTTCCAAACCTGTTAAACGAGCTAACCGCATATCTAAGATAGCGTTCGCTTGAATTTCTGTAAGGCTGAACTTTTCAATCAAAGCGGCACGAGCAATATCTGTAGTTTGAGAACTACGGATAGTATGAATCACTTCATCAATGTGATCTAAAGCAATCAACAAACCTTCCAATACATGGGCACGAGCTTCTGCTTTCGCCAAGTCGAATTCTGTACGGCGTACGATCACTTCTTGACGGTGCGTTAGGTAATGACCTAGTACTTCTTTCAAAGTCAATACTTTTGGATGGCCTTTCACCAATGCTAGCATAATTACGCCAAATGTATCTTGTAATTGTGTATGTTTATATAGTTTATTCAACACAATATCTGGTTGTACGTCTGCACGCAATTCGATGACGATACGAAGACCACGACGGTCACTTTCATCACGAAGGGCCGTAATGCCGTCCACCACTTTATCACGGCTTAAATCTGCAATGGTTGCAATTAAGCGCGCTTTATTCACTTGGTACGGAATTTCTGTGACCACAATACGGTGTTTACCTTTCGTCATAGCCTCAATATGAGCTTTCGCACGCATTTTGATGCTACCGCGACCTGTGGCATAGGCTTTTTTTATGCCCTCACGGCCAAGGATAGACGCCCCTGTTGGGAAGTCTGGACCTTTGATAGCCGTCATCAGTTGATTCACATCTACCTCTGGGTCGTCGATAAGCATCACTAGACCATCTACCACTTCTCCTAAGTTGTGAGGCGGAATGTTCGTTGCCATCCCAACGGCAATGCCGGCGGAACCATTGATCAACAAATTTGGAATCTTTGCAGGAAGCACGGTTGGTTCTTCCAAAGATTCATCATAGTTCGGCATGAAGTCCACTGTTTTCTTCTCGATATCTGCTAGCATTTCTGTAGCAATACGAGACATACGAACTTCTGTATACCGCATAGCCGCTGCGGAGTCGCCGTCAATGGAACCAAAGTTACCATGACCATCTACCAGTGGATATCTTGTATTAAAATCTTGGGCTAAACGCACCGTTGCATCGTACACAGAACTATCACCATGTGGATGGTATTTACCAAGTACGTCGCCGACGATACGAGCCGATTTTTTGTACGGTTTCGACGGTGTCATGCCTGTTTCATGCATCGCATATAGAATACGACGGTGTACAGGTTTCAACCCATCACGTACATCTGGAAGGGCGCGCATAACGATAACGCTCATGGCGTAATCGATATAGGAGCTACGCATTTCTTTATCGATTTGGACTGGCACAATCTTGCCATGACTCCAAGCCTTTTCCTCCATTGTATCACCTCATTTTTAAAAACGAATCTATTAACTAAATTATTATACCATTTTATGCACTTTTTTTCTATCTTTTTACATAAAAATTTCAATATACTCAAATATAAACACTTGTGAACGTATATATTGAATAAATATTCTCACAGTTTTGTAGCTACCTGTCCAACATCATCGTATTCAATCGATTCATTCGAAATTGCTCTACCACCTCGATCATAAATCGTTCATCATGGATAGGATTCACATCCATTTTGAATAAATGTGAATCACAATGACAATCGCTACAGCCAAAGCCTTTCACCTCGTCTACGCTAATAGCCTTCATCGCCTTCGCCAATTCGCATTCTAAATCACTGGAACTACGAATCGGTAACGCAGCAATGACAGTACTAACACTTCGCAAATAATCTAAATGCCAATGTTTCTTTTTCCGCTTCCGTTTGTGACGTTCAATACGTTTTTCTAAATTGGCTTTCGCTGACCCTACATACACATAATAACCGGATTCAAAGTACATGTCTCCTTTACTTCCAATAGTTAAGGTCACTGGCTCTTCCACCTGCAACACCATGAGGTAATCGCCTCGGTCCTCCGCTTCTATGCGCACAACCACATCATTGTACAGGCACTCTCGTACCACCGTAGGCCTGTGAAAATCTGAAGTCCACTGTAATGCCATGGCCTTCCAATCTAATTGTGGTGCCACCTCAATAAATGTCTTAGTAAATTCCAAATCCGTGTGAAAGTCTGGGGAAAACCACAGAGCTCGTCCCCATTGCACTAAGAATAAAATACCTGCACGATATCCCTCTTGCTGTAATTCTTGCAAATGTAGTAAGTGCTTTCGACCTCGTTCTGTCACCGCATCAGGAAACATCGCCCCTTGATCGCCAAATAGTGTACAAGATTTTACTTCCAGTAAAAAATGTTCGCCCTTATCATTAGCGAGCAATAAGTCAAAGCGGCTATGACCTACTGTGTACTCTCGTCGTACCACTCGCCATTCTTCCCATCCAGGAATCAGTTGTTCCTCAATCATGTACTCTGCCATGTCATTACAATAATTAGTGTCCAACATAATGGGAACACCCTCTCGTTCAATACCGATGACACGATATTGTGTTTTCGCACCTTCTTTTGGATGATGCACCACATACATCTTTACCCCTACAAAAAGAAGTTCCCACATACGACCTGGATTCGGTAAATGAGCAGCTATGATTTGTCCCTGTAATTCTAAATGGACCACAAATCGATTAGGTCTCTCTACAAAGGTAGCAGTCTGTACATTTTCATATAATACTTTCATATATATCCTTATCTTTCTTTTCTATCACTTCATATATAACAGTGAATCCCTTGTAATATTTATGGGCTTCATAAGGTATTTAGCTAATGTATTTTCAACTAGTTATATACAAATTAAATCACATACTAAGATGCTATAACTTACTTGAATAAAACACTCCATAAATATTTTTTACCAACCATATATACACTATTTGTGGATAATTCTGTGGGTATCTTGTGTATACTCTGTGTGTAACTTCTAAGTATTGCAACTATTATACCGCACTGTGGATAACTATGTGATTATCTTGTGTATATTCTGTGGGTAATACGTAACTAACTATATTTTACATTTATTTTTCTCTTAACTTAATCACTTTTTGTGGATAATTCTGTGTATAACTTTAAATTTTCAGTGTATAAGCCGTGTATTATTTGTGAATAAAAACAGTTGCCTCGGCTACATACAAGATTCACTTCTTATAGTATACTAAGAGCATAGGCTTTCGCCTAGTCATATATAATATTTCATAACTTTGACATACATAAAAATTATCAACATTTACTCGATACTAAGGAGATACACATGGCACAAGTGGCAGGCAATTTACAGCGTATCCGTAATGGAAAACGCACCTATGCGATTACCCCTCGCATACCTGGTGGTTTCGTACAACCACAAATGTTACAAAAATTTATCGATGTGGCAAACACATTCCACGCAACTTTAAAGATTACAGGTGCACAACGCATCATGATTACCAACCTAAATGCAGAAGATGTGGACAAAGCATGGGCAATGCTAGGTATGGAACCAGCACACACTGTATCCAATCGTGTGCGTTCTGTAAAAATTTGCCCTGGTACAACATTCTGTAAACGGGCAAAACAAGACAGTGTTCACTTGGGCATGCAATTAGAACGAAAATACATTTCTAAAGAAATGCCATCCAAAATGAAAATTGGCGTATCTGGTTGCCCTAATTCTTGCTCCGAAGCGATTACAAAAGATATCGGCGTTATTGGCAACGATCAGGGTTGGCAAATCTATGCAGGTGGTAGTGCTGGCGCTCATCCACGCTTAGGCGATTTAATCACAGAAGTAGCTACTGAAGAAGAAGTACTCACTATCATCGATCGCATGATTGCCTACTACAAAGAAAATGCCCAAATCGAGCGTATCGGCCAATTCATTGACCGCATCGGTCTCGACGCATTCCGAGCTGCTGTGTTAGATACAGTGGATTCCCCAACATCTGCTGCTAAAGCATCGGCTGAACCAGTGGTCAAATTACCAGGTCAAGGTAATGCAGGACTTGCAGAAGCTGCTGCACCTGCTAACGACAAAGGAGCTACTCCACTTTCACCGGGACAACTCATTACAAAAGATACTATCGTTCGTCATATCGTCGACGTATATCCAGAATTGATTCCTATTTTACAATCCATGGGAATGGGCTGCCTAGGCTGTCCTTCTTCCACAGGGGAACCTCTATGGCAAGCGGCAAATATCCACGGCATGGATATCGATGAATTAGTAGCAAAACTCAATGCAGGTCGCAATGTATCTGAAATTGCTATTACAAAAGATTCCATCATTCGTGATATTATAGATATGTATCCACAAACGGTGCCTGTGTTGCAATCCATCGGTATGGGTTGTCTAGGCTGTCCTTCCTCGACAGGAGAACCATTATGGCAAGCCGCTAGCATTCACGGCATGGATGTGGATGAACTTGTTTCCAAATTAGAAGTCGCACGAAAAGGAGCTTAACATGTCAGCAGTACTGGGACACATTCATTTCTGGTTATACAAAAAAATTCAGCTTATCGCTGAACGCGAACAATTGATTAAAAAAGAGGCACACACTCGCCTCGACGATTTAGCAGATGAGTTATATGCAACCGCTATCGATTTGTATGGAAAACCAATTCCTCCAGATCGCCAGTTGGATCGTATCATCGACCATAATAATATTCATGGTTGGTTACACAACCAATTACAAACATCTTCTGTTCGTGAAGCTACTTTTATCAAAGATTTAACTGATTGTGGTGGCGATGATGGCATTGACGCTGTATTAGAAGCTTTTATCAAACAAGGTGCAATGTGCGGTACAGAAGCGAAAGAAAAACTGACAGCTCAAACAGCACCAGCGATCTACACTGTGATGCAAGACTACTATGTGAACGGTATGCCTTGTGACCCAAGTGATACTGTGCTCGAGCAAACCGATACTACCTTTAGTTGGTACGGAAATCACCAAAATCAAATTTCTTATTGGAAAACAGCAGGCGTGAATCCAATTATTATGGCCGCTGCCTTCCAAGCATGGTTCAGTGCCTTCGTCAGTCACGTAGCATCGGACTTTGCATTCAGCGTGAACCTTGATGGTGATATTCCTGTATATACAATTGCTAAAAGCTAAGTAGCTTATCCTTTTTATATTATATATGGCAGCACATTCGCTGCAGTGATTGACTTTCACCACTGTGAAAGTCCCCAGAATAGGAGGTTCTACTATGGCAGGAACTGTAAAACAAGAACTAGGTTTAATTTTTGATGGCCCAAACTACAAAATCGTGAAAAAAGGCGGCGTCGCTGGTGATCAAGTGGAAAAACACAATCATCCAGAGGCTAACGTTATCTTCACTGTGGTAAAAGGTAAAGTGAACGTATTCCTTAACGAAACAGAATCCCATATCTTAACACCAGGAGAAGTATTGCACTTCGACGGCAACAACTACATCCAAGCTACATTGGTGGAAGATAGCGAGTTCATTGTAAACCTAATTCATAAATAATAGAAAGGTGTGAATCCATGCTAGTCATTAGCATTGGGTTCACACCTTTTTTGTATAATGGATGATGATTTTCTTATCCACTTATCTGAATCAGATTTATTTTTCATTTAAAATTCTTAACTTATTATTTAATATTAATTGGTCATGTTCTAACAAAACTTTTGCTAGCTCATGTTTAGCATAAGTATCTACAGGAATAAATAATGGGTAAGAATCTTCTTTAACTTTCAAAAATAAACTATAATTACTTCTATTAATAATTGCTTGATGCAATTTATTATCTATCATATAGTTACCTATTGATACTACTTTTCCATCCTTTATCATAGTTTCTTTTCCAGGAACTACACCCATATTATGAAGTAAAATAGGATTTGATATATCATTACTACCCCGTTGATATGTATAGTATAAAGCCTCTTGTGTTAATACTGTACCAGAATTAGTTATTAGATCAATATGAATAATATCTCCAGTAATCATTGCCATATTCATCTCTATATTGGAGTCATAAACTTTTTTATTAACATTCATCGATGGAACAACCATTATAACCTGTTTTTCACTGCCAGATCCTTCCACAGTGGTTCCTATATCTCTAGCAAAAATTGTAGAATATGAAAGTAATATTACTATTCCTAATAAACTAACTTTCATACATGTTAAAAATTTTTTCATAGTCTCTCCTCTTATAAGTAATTTCTTCACAAATTAATACCATCCTCTTTTTTTATAAAAGTTTCCATCAATTGGCATCACTAACTTCTGATCTGTTGCAGCATCTACTGCAATAATTTCCATAGGTTCACCATCGAAAAGGTTGATATCAAATGCATACACATTAGATGAAACAAATTTAGCTAACATAATAGGAGCTTCAACTTCTTTTGCATGGTAAATTTTCCCATTCTTTTTAATAACTAAATTCTTAATTACAGTTCCATAAAATCCATAACTATCTAAGGAGTATGGGATAATATACACTTTATCCTTTGAATCTATTATGGCTTGCTTTTCAGCGTTATCAACAATGACAAAGTTCTCTGTCTCTTCATAATATAAGTTACGAAGTTGACTATATGGTGTGGATAAAGCTAATCTAAGATTTGCTTTGTTTACTCCATTCACCATGGCATCCCAAAAACTTCTACCCTTCTCGTATAGATCATAAGATGCACGTTTTCCTTTGCTCGCCTCTTTTTTTGCTTTTTCAATATCTTCAGCTGAAAGAGTGGACAGAATAGTTTTTGTTGTTACTTTTTCATCAAGCGCTTCATAATTAGAACCATTTAATATATTAACCAACTCTCTATTATTCATAAATTTGGCAATATTTTTTAGTGGTTGCCCACCTACTACTATATCTGTTTTGGCTCCGGCATTAATTAAACTTTTAACAGTTGGAATATCTTGAGATGTAACTGCCAAACTGATCGGATAGATATCCATTCCAGCTTGTTTATTCGGCGTATTAACATCGGCTCCCTTATTTATCAAAAGATTAACCGCCTCTGTATTTCTCATTAATACTGCATAAGTCAATAAGTTTTGGCCTGTAACAGTCATTGAGTTTGGATCTGCACCAGACTGTAAAAATTCTTCAAGCCGCACATTATTTTTATCTCGCACTGCATCTAATACATCCATTGGTACAGTTTCAGCATATGTATTAATGAATGTAAGACTTAATAAAATACTCATACTTAATAATGTTTTTTTCATAGTATTGTCAACCTTTCCTAAAATTAATGACTCTTAAACTTTCTATGAAACGCTTTATAGAATACAAAGTTTGCCGCATCAGCGGATAGCCCATTCTTCCAGCTTATAAACATAGTTGTTAAATGATTACTTTCAATAAATCGCCCATTTAAATCAAAAGAAGTCCTTCCAATTGCACGATATTTAAGAGGCTTTGTCGCATCATAACTTTCATCATAATACACTTCTTGTTCCCAGATATCCATGGTATTTTGTTGATAATTCTTAAACATTTCCCTATATCGTATCATATAATATGGAGGGTCATTTCGTACTACCTGAATGGAATCTGTATCAACATATACTGTTACTGACTGATTATATCCCACCTTAACAAAATTTTCAGCTTTGCTATAGTTAGCTCCTACCATATAAATACATATAACTAAAAATATATACATTAACTTTTTCATACTTCACCTACCAAATTAAATCAACAATTTTTTCTATTGGTGAATTAGGTACAATAGGTCGGAACTCTTCATGTGGATCTAATTTTTGCTCTCCACCATCTCCTCGTAGCTCTGTGATAGTATAAGCCTTTCCATAGCGACTAACTAAAATATGCCCCCATACTTCGCTACCTTCATTAGTAACTATCTTTACCCATGCATAGGCATTCGTACCATACTTCTGAACTGTGTTTTTATCAATATAATATGATGTCCCACCTATAGTTCCCATATAAGACAAGTGACTTGCTGCCAAAGACATAGCACTTCCTAATGAGATCAGCAACACAGCCAATAGTAACACTCTTTTTAACATATCTGTTCCTCCCTTACTACCACACTAGTCTCTTGAATCTATACCATAAGAATACCATACTATGTACAAAAAAATAACCCTCAGACCTTTCGATCTGAGGGTTTTCTTTATATCTTATTTGTTGATACGTGCTACTACATCTGGCGTTAAGTCGATAACTTGATTACCTTCTTTAACAGCGCCAGCAGATGTTGGATTAGCCACTAATACATCGATATTTTTTTCTTTTGCAATAGCTTGAATTGCTTCTGCTACTTTTTTATCCAATGGAGCTAATACACTTGCTTCTTCTTGATTATATTTTTCTTGGATGCCACGAACACTTTTATCAAAATATGCTTGTTTTTCTGCATCTGTTTTAAAGTTATTTAGTTTTTTGAATTCACCTTCTAATTTAGGACCGTATTCAGCACGTAATTTATCAATTTGCATTTGGATAGCACCAAAGCCATTATAGCCCGTGTAGATAGCTTCTTCGTTAATTACGCCTACATTAGCAGCGTTAGATACTGTGAAAGCACCAACTACAGCTAGTGCACCTAAAGTTGCAATCTTTTTAGTTAAGTTCATGTATAAGCCTCCCTGTGAGAAATATTTTCATCTATTTATCTAGTATAGCAAAGTTATTTCCAATTAGCAAATCACCTTGCCCCCTTACTATACTTTATATATATGAAATCTAAATGAAATATATTCTACACATCCATATGATAAGTTAATTATTATTTATCCTCACTTACATAGACATATTCTTCTTTTTTCAATTTACTGATAATTTCTGGAACCATACCGATTAAACGATCAAAGCCAGTATATTTAGCAGATCCTTTGATATTGAATAATTCAATGCGTTCCCCTTTGATTACAAGCACTGCTGTTGGCTCTACTTTCGCTCCGCCACCGCCAGCTTTTTGGCATCCCCCCAAACCAAGGGATACATCCACAAATGGTACAATCGTAGTATCCCCTAACTGCACAGGTTCACCCACTACAGTTTCCACACGAATCATTTCTTTAAATTGCTCAAATAAAGGCTCTAAATTGTCTTTTAAGTTTGTAAGTTTAGTATCCATCATGACCTCCTACTATTCTTCAACTTCTGAAAGTTTTTATTTTGCACTTTGCTTACGACGTCGATACTGTACAAATGCTTTTACGCTGTCCAGTAGACACTCTCTAACTGCTTTTTTTACTATAAATAGAGTTCCATAGAAAGCAAATACACCTAGCTGCATATGTCCTTTTACTTCTAAACTGCCTGTATAGGCAAATTCCGTATAAGTGAAATTAACTTGTTCCACTTGTTTGGGACACACTGTATAGGCTGTTGCAGTAATGAGACCCATTTCATAAGGTTTAGGAATTCCAAAATCCCCTTCTAATCGGAATACTCTAGGACTAGCATGACTAGCACATTGCTTACTAACTATAAACAGTGCTTCATAGAGTTTAGGATTTGATACATGTTTCCACCACCAAAATGTTGGTAAATCTTTTGTATCTTCTTTCTCTTCCGTCGTTTCTTCTTGTGGTGATGTAGAATCTACTGGATCCAAGACATGTCCATTCGCATCAAATCGTACAGATGTTACTGGCTCTGGGCCCGTATATCCAGATAATGGATACGGATCTCTTTCTTCTTCCACGTGTTTTGTGTCTACATCATCTTGCTCGTCGTCCGTCGCTAAGGGATCTAGCTCTTCTTTTACCCTACGATTTAACCAATCCTCGTAATCACGGGCAGAGCCGACTTTCATAGACCCTAATACATAAACTTCCTTAAACAAGGAATGGCCTTGCTTATAGGCGAGATGCACCTTTAACACTCGGTACATCCATTCTAATCGGAAGTCAAATTCATAGGGCTTGCGTGAACTTACTTTCAGACTATATGTGATAGGAATACATAGAATGGCTATGATGACAGCTATTACCAATAGCAATAGAATCATCCATAGTGACACGATACCACCTACCTTTCAGTATGTTATACGATGTTAATACTTAAATTATAACATTCTTTACCCTTAATGCTCAATACCAAGACGTGCTTCTACGCCTTGATCATAATAATGACGATATGACTCCATAACAGTGACTAAATCCGCTTCGTCAAGAAGCCATTGTGGGGCACCACGGCCTGTAAATACCACTTCTACATTTGGATTTCGAGCTGCTAGGAGCTCACGCCCCTCTTCTTCTTCAATTAATCCAAAAAACAAAGCCATATTGTATTCATCTAAGATAACAATATCGAAATCGCCTGTTGCCACAGCCTGTAGAGCTCTTTCTTGACCTATGTGAATCAAATCCTTATATTCTTGTGGCGGCTGCCCCTTAGGAAACACGACTACATCATCTCCCCATCGACGCAACTCTTCATCGCTTTTCATGCCTTCAGGAATAATAAAAAAAGGTTTTCCTACTGTTTCTACTGTGATAGGGTCTAATTGATCTAATACAGCATGTTCTGAGTACACCTTAGATTTCATAAATTGAAGTAGTAGCACTTTCTTTCCTACTCCTGCAGCACGCACTGCTAGACCGATGGCTGCTGTTGTTTTCCCTTTGCCATCACCTGTATAAACTTGTACATAGGATTTCATAATTGCCTCCTATTGAATGGGCAAAAATAATAATGGATCCGTAGCCACACCATTCACCCTCACTTCGTAGTGAACATGACTACCCGTACTTTTACCAGTGCTACCCATAAGTGCAATGGATTGTCCTTTTTTCACAGTCATTCCCGCTTGTACTAAGAGTGCTGAGTTATGCCCATATTTTGTAATAAATCCATTACCATGATCAATTTCTATTAAATTGCCATACCCTCCAGCATAGGCTGCATAAGTTACAGTACCTGCCGCCGTAGCTACTATTGTTGTTCCTGTATCATTAGCAATATCTAACCCCTCGTGGAAGGCACCACCACCATAAACAGGATCTTGTCGCGCCCCAAAGGTAGAACTGATGACGCCTTTAGCCGGCCAGATTGATGGCATGTGGCTATTAGCATCACTAGCATCTCCTTCCATGGCTAGCAAAGATTGTAATTCTCTAATATCTTTGCCTACACCTTCTCTTAGCACATTATATAAGGTATACATAGATACCATACGACGTTGTGCTTGACGATCTAAGCTAGATATACGTGCAGATAGTTGAGTTGTTGTGAAAGTCTTATTTGAGCTTTTGGGAGAAGGGTCCTCTTTCTCTTCTTTATTTTGGGTGTTTCCATCTGCTTTCTGCAGTGTACCAGACTCTGTGCCTTTGATCATATTTCTAATATTTTGATCTAGCTCATCAAGAGTTTTCATTTTTTTATCCAAGACTTCTACTTTTTGGTCTAATAATCGTAATTGCTCTTTTTGTAATTGATTTTCTTGGCGCAATTGCAACACTTCTACTTGTCGCGCTATCCCCCAGATACCAAATCCCAAAAAGATAACTAAAATGGCAATTAATATAATGGCTATCGTCTTTATTTGTTGTTTTGTAAACTGCAAATTCCAGTCATTACCATCTTGTTTCAGATGTGACTGCAACCACTTAGGTATTTGCATATAACATCCTTTCTATGCTGACACAGAAGAACTTGCTAACACATCTCCATTGCTTCGTTGTCCCATAGCAGATTGCAAGCTAGCTAACTCTTCTTGTGAAAGACTGGCTAAACTTTTACCATTTACAATTGGTTTTGTAAAAATACGTGATTCATTTCGTCCATATACACTAGAGATGACAATACCATTGAAATTTCCATCTAATAACGTTAAGGAAAAGGACAATTCATTGCCAATATTTTCAAAAGCATTATATTTCACAAATCCAATATGCTGAAATGTTTGTGCTTGTGTAGATTGAATCACTTTTTGTTCTGATAAAATGGTTTCCCAAGTACTTGCCATATCTCGTAATTCTTTCACTTCAATAGCAAGACGTCGCTCAATACTTTGTCCATTTTCTCCATCCATAAAATATCGATACCGTTTGGTAAGGCGACTTACTCGTATATGTAAACTGAACGCATGTAATACTAACAATAAAACAATACTTCCTAGTATCCATGGTAACCAAGGTAATAGTTGTTCTAACACAATAATCCTTTCTATTCTAATTCATGTTCAAATGGCTGTATAGCACGTTGTAAGATGCCATGTAAGGAGGCTATCAAAACACCATAGTTAACAATTGGCACCCCTTGAACAGTGGCTACATCAATACGTCGTAACACCTCTCGACGTGTCAACATACAACCCCCACAATGAATGATAACATCATACTTAGATACATCATGAGGAAAATGTCCACCACTGGTCCACTCTAACTGTAAGTCTGTGTAGCCTTTTGCTGTTAGCCATCTTGGAATTTTTACTGTTCCAATATCTTCACATTGTTGGCGGTGTGTACAGCCTTCACTGATTAATACATGTGAACCCGCTCGCAATTGCTCTATAGCATGTACACCTGCCACTAAATCTTTTAATTTTCCTTTAAATCGTGCCATCAAAATAGAAAAGCTTGTTAAAGCTATATCCTTTGGCACAATTTGACTCACCGCCTCAAAGGCTTGGGAATCAGTAATAACCAATTTAGGTGATTTCTGCAATTGCTGCAATGTAGTGGCCAGCTCCTCTACTTGGCACACCATAGCCATACCATGATGATCCAAAATTTCACGAATCATTTGCACTTGTGGCAAAATAATACGACCTTTAGGAGCTGATTCATCAATAGGGCATACTAAAACAAATACATCTTTTTCTTCAATGTAACCACCTAACAAAGATTGTACCTCTTCATCAACTGGTTTTAATTTACTTAATGCCTCTAATAACACCATTCGACTTGTACTATCACTCACGTCTGCTACTATGACCTGTGATGTATAAGGTTGTAATTCCCCATGGGATTTAATAAAAACAGATCCCTTGCATCCTTTTACTTCGTTAATCACTACTAAGGTAGGAATATGTCTACTTTCTAATTGTTGTAACCACTCTATATCTTCCGGAATCGGCTCAACATCAGTACGCATCATATACACTGCTAGATCTATCGTTGATAATACTTGTTTCGTTTTGTCTACCCGTAACAAACCTAGTTCCGATGTATCATCAATACCCGCTGTATCTACAATCATCACTGGACCCAAGGGCAATAATTCCATCCCTTTAGACACTGGATCTGTCGTAGTCCCCGCAATGGGAGATACCAAGGAAATCTGTTGCTCTGTCAGAGTATTAATCAGAGTAGATTTACCTGCATTGCAACGCCCAAAAAAGCCTATGTGCAAGCGATTCCCTTTAGTTGTTTCTAATACCATAGACTTCCTTTCTATTCACCTTCAATATAGCTAATTAAACGCATTAGTTCTTCTTCACTTTTAAAAGAAACTTCAATAGTACCTTGCACTTTTTTAGTGTTCTTTAAGCGAATATCTACAGGAGCACCTAAACTATGTTTGAGCCTCTGCATTAACTTTCGTAACTCCGCCGTTGCTTTTGGTTGTGTAGATGTTAAACGTTTCTTCCCAGATTGTAGTTCTTTCACAAGTTGTTCTATTTGACGAGCATTTAAGCCTTTTTCCTTAATGCGTTCCAGCGCTTGTAGTTGCAAATGTTCTTCAGCTAATGCCAATAAAGGTCTAGCCTGACCCACTGTTAGCGCCCCTACTTCCAATTCCTCTTGTAAAAACTCTGGTAATTGTAATAATCGCACAATATTGGCTACATAGGAACGACTGCGACCTACAATAGTAGCAATTTCTTCTTGTGTTTTTTTGAAAGTATCCATTAAATATTGATACCCAAAAGCTTCCTCGATAGGGTTTAGGTTCTGTCTCTGTAAATTTTCTACTAAAGCAATTTCACTTACTTCTTCTGTGGTGTAGTCTCGCACCACCACAGGAATTTTAGTAAGTCCCGCCTGCTGACAGGCACGCCACCGTCTTTCACCAGCTACAATTTCATAATAATCATCTACCTTGCGAACCGCAATAGGCGCAATCAATCCATGAGCCTGAATAGAAGCTACTAAAGTCTCCATATCTTCTTCTGAAAAGCGTTTACGAGGCTGATTGGGATTAGGTTTTATTTTAGTAATATCAATTTCATAGCCACTTTTATGTCCATCTTTAAAAGAACCAGACAATCCAAAAGACCCTAGCCCTTTACCAAGTCCACCTTTTGTTTTTTTAAGCACCACGTTCTATTACCTCCCGCGCTAAAGCACAATATACTTCAGCTCCTTTGGATCGTTTATCATAGATAACAACTGGTAAACCATGGCTAGGAGCCTCTCCTAATTTCACATTTCGTGGTATTGTTGTTGTATATACAGACTCTCCAAAGTAATTTGTTACTTCTTCTGCCACTTGTACGGCTAGTTTGGTGCGTCCATTGTACATAGTAAGAACCACACCTTCTAACTCTAAATCTTCATTTAATTCTTCTTGTACAAGTTCGATTGTTTTGATTAATTGGCTAACCCCTTCCAGAGCATAAAACTCTGTTTGTATAGGAATTAACACGCTATTAGAAGCGGTTAAGGCATTAATGGTTAGCATACCTAAAGATGGTGGGCAGTCTATAAGGATATAATCATAGTCCTCTACGATAGGTGCTATGCACTGTTTCAAAGTATAGCCTTTATCTTCCATAGCTACCAAATCCACCTCAGCCCCAGCTAGATCTATCGTTGTTGGCGCAATTTGCAAGGTATCTATTACTGTAGATTCTATGATATCTGTGATAGATACATCATCTACAAGCATTTCATATACGCCTTGTTCAATGTTTTCTTTATCTATTCCTAATCCACTTGTAGCATTTCCTTGAGGATCTAAATCTAATAAGAGTACTCGTTTTCCCTCTACGGCTAAAGATGCGCTTAAATTTACAGCAGTTGTCGTTTTACCAACGCCACCTTTTTGGTTAGCTACGGCAATAATTCTAGCCATTATTTCACCTCTTTCTTATAGTCTTATCACATTATAACATATATTTTTGTATTTTATATGAAAGCTATGAGTATTTCTCCATCTTTTTATATATTTTTATGTTTCACGTGAAATATTATGACCTCTATCTAATTAATTGTTTCACGTGAAACATTTTCTCTATGAACTCACTATATAGACACTTTTAAACATTGACAAATAGTTTTATATACAGTACGATTTTCATATGATTTATAGTAACTATGAAAGGATAGGCTCATGATGAAACAACTACGTCCTTGGATACTTGTTATCGCCTTTTTATTCTCTCTCTTTTCCACTTCACAATTGCAAGCGATGCATGTAAAAGGAAATGAACTACCAGCAACAGACTTAATAGTAGCAGGCATCCCTGCAGGATCTACTACCGATGCTATTTATAAAAGTTTGGGGGACCCTACTGCTCTTAAACCAAATAGAGTAATTTACGGAGGCATCACCTTCCACGTAAGTAACAAACACTTTCCGGAAACAACAATGACAACTATAGATAACCGAGATGCTGTCACTGCTAGAGGTATCGCTGTCGGAGATAGTATAGCAGACATTTATACAAAATATGGTCAACCTAGTATGGTATATAATAAAGAAGGCGTTCACGTTCTTTTTTATGGCGTATATATGCCAACTTACGATTATAGAAAAGGAATCGAGTTTATTACAAATGGAAATTCTATCATAAGAATTAAAATACTCAGCGGTATTTCTCAGTAATGTTTCACATGAAACATCCTACAGGTTAATCACAATACACGTGTGATGGAGTCCGTATTCAACGCATATCTACATACAAATAAAAAGGAACATGGCATGATTTTGCCATGTTCCTTTTTATATATTTTTTTATAAAGGATTTTAAGCCATCTAATCCTTCTAGATACCTCATCTCATGGAGTAACTCTTCTGGGAATTCTGCCTACTAAGTGTTATAGTATGCTAACTATTCATCACCTAATAAGCCTTTCACTATATTCACCGCGGAGATACCATCTTTGGCATAGGAGTCAGCCCCGGCTTCATCTGCGTAGGCTTGTGACAATACAGCTCCACCTACCAGTACCTTCGCATCCACACCTGATTCACGGATAGCTGCGATGGTTTCATTGATCATCGGCATCGTTGTAGTCATCAAAGAGGCAATCCCAATAATCGGGGCATTATGCTCTTTTGCCGCTGCTACAATTTCTTCTGGAGATACATCTTTTCCTAAGTCCACGATCTGGTACCCATTGTTTTCTAATAAAGCAGACACGATGTTTTTACCTAAGTCGTGAATGTCACCCTTTACCGTAGCTAAGATAATCGTCGCTTTCTTCTCTGCTGTTCCTTCTGGCAGCACTTCTTTGATCGTTGTGAAAGCCGCTTGCATCGTTTCTGCTGCTAGCATAACTTGTGGCAAGAACGCTTTACCAGAGCCGAACTTTTCACCAACTACTGCCATAGCATCGGATAAACCTCTACGAGTCACCTCTAGTGGATCTAGGCCTTGTGCTAAGGCTTCCTTTACCAATGGCACAACCGCCTCTTTTTCCCCTTGTTCTACGGCATGTTTAATGCATTCAATAGGATCATCACTATGGAAGGCTTCTGCTGTAGCTTTTACCTTTTTCGTCACCACTGCATTTTCATCGTCATCACCATATTCAGCAATAAAATCCGCTGCAGCTGGGTCAAAGCCCATAAATGTGCGGCCTGTAATGAAAGCTTTTCGTACGATTTCATTCATTGGGTTCATGATAGGGCATGTCAAACCACTGCTCAATGCCATCGTCAAGAATTGTGCATTCAAGTATGCCCGTTGTGGTAATCCAAAGGATATGTTGGACAAGCCCATCACCGTTGGGAACCCAAATGTTTCTGCATAGAGTTTCAATGTTTTTAATGTTTCTCTTGCTGCATGTTGGCTACTTGCTAAGGTCAATACTAATGGGTCAAGCAATAAGTCATTTGGTCGCAATCCATAGTTGTACGCTTCTAAGACAATTTCTTTTGCTAAAGACACACGCTCTTCTGCCGTTTCTGGTAATTCTTTTTTACCTAATGGCAAGCATAATAACGCTGCACCATAGCGTTTTGCCAATGGTAATACTGCTTCCAATTGCTCTGGCTCTGCGTTCACAGAGTTCAACAATGGACGACCTGGATAGGCTTTCAAGCCCGCTTCCATTGCCACTGGATCCAATGTATCGATGGATAAAGGAACCTCCACAAGCATCGTTAATTCTTCGATAGCTCGTTTCATCGTTTCCCCTGGATCAACACCTGTGACACCCATGTTAACATCCAGCACGTCTGCCCCAGCTTCTACTTGGGCTAAAGCATCTTTTTTCACCATTAAGAAGCTACCCTTGCGAATTTCTTCTGCTAACACTTTACGGCCTGTTGGATTAATACGTTCCCCAATGATGATTGGTTTTTCTTGCAAACCTACTTTCACTACGCTAGTACGACTTGTGAAAGCCGTAAACGGTTCTACATGTGGTCGTTCTGCTGGTGTATGTGCTCGTGCCGCTTTGGCAATAGATTCAATGTGTTTTGGAGTACTACCACAACAAGCACCTAAATACGTTGCCCCTGCGTCGAGGAAACGAGGTGCATATTCGCCCATCTCTTCTGGCCCTAATGGGAAGATAGTTTCTTTCCCTACGAGTTGTGGCATACCTGCATTCGGCTGAATACTAATTGGCAAGTTCGTTACTGCTGCCATGCGTTCTACCAACGGCAATAATTGTTCAGGTCCTAAGGAACAGTTAATACCTACGATATCTGCTTCCATAGCATCCATCAAGATAGCTGCTGCTTCTGGTGGTGTGCCTGTAATAGTACGTCCATCTTCGCTGAAAGAGAACTGACAGATGATTTTCACATCATCTTTTGTTTTTCCTAACTCGTCACGAGCATCTTTCGCGCCCAATAAGGCAGCACGCATTTCTTGGATATCGATGATCGTTTCAATAATCAGGTAATCTACCCCTGCATCGATAAGGGCTCTTGCTTGATCTCTGAAAGTCTCATAAATCTCATCAAATTGAGCCACTCCTAATGGCGCCATAAATCGACCACTAGGACCCATATCACCTGCGATTTTTGCATTCGGATTAATCTTATCACGAGCCGCTTGTGCTACTTTCACGGCAGCACGATTGATTTCATCCATACGATGACCCAATTGGTATTCATCCAGTTTTAACGCTGTCCCACCAAAGGTATTAGTCGTAATAATATCACTACCATGACGTAAATATTCTGCATGGATATGCTCCACCACGTCAGGATGTTCTACGTTAAATAATTCTGGACAAGCCCCGTCACCAAGACCTGCCGCTTGCAGCATGGTACCCATGCCACCATCTATAATATATACCATATGTCCCTCACTTATGTATCAGGCACATTGCTCGCCCAAGGCAATATACTTCGTATAACGATGACTATACTCTTCCCCAGTATCAGTACATCACGCTACTTATCTATACATCAATTTATTATTTAAAAAAAGTATAACTATAATAAGGATATCCCACATAGGATACCTTTTCAGTACTATCTATCACAAACGATACGTTTGTTTAAATGCACGACGTCGTCCCCTTCTCTGGCAACTTACGAGATGCGCACTCTACTTGGCTACAAGATGTGCAACCTCGTTGTGTTTTTGGTCCTTCTTCATCTACTGTTTGACAGCCCACAATAGCCGTTACTGATTTACGTGGAAATAGCATGCTTGTGTCTGTCACCGTCAATCCAATTTCTTCTGTCTTAATAATCTTAGCAAATTCTTGTTGTACTGTGACAGGCCAATTGCCATAGCCTGGGCTAAAGCGCCATGTCGTTTTAAAACCTTGTTTTTTTGCCTCTCTGTCGAT
This sequence comes from Veillonella sp. CHU594, assembly GCF_003992265.1. Lineage (NCBI taxonomy): Bacteria > Bacillati > Bacillota > Negativicutes > Veillonellales > Veillonellaceae > Veillonella > Veillonella sp. CHU594. The sequence goes on along the minus strand of NZ_RQVB01000010.1, from coordinate 46,431 downwards.
GAGTTCATTTACCTGATCTGCCACTTGTTCTACAGCGGTTGTAGCCGCTGCATCCACAAGAAGACCTAGTGTAGATTTGCCTTCTTTAAATAAAGCAGAACTGCGTTCTTCTACGGCTTCTCCTACTGTGACAGCGAGAACATATACTTTTTTAGCATTCCCTAAATGACGAATGATGCCTGTGGCATCCAGTACCATAGGCGGGTTACTAAGGATTGTATGTGTCTCCGCATCGTAATCATAGCATTGGTACACACCACGAGGTTCTGCCACTAATTGTACTTCTAGGGCAGCTTCTTTCACATACTGCTCTGGAAATCCCTCCGCATGCTTTAATCCGGAGTATCGTTTTATTTCATCTTCATTGAGTTTTGGTAATCGTCCGTTATAGATTGCCATTGTCTCACCTCAATCTTGTATTGCAAATATAAAACATGTGCGAACACAACGTGACCGCACATGTAAAGAGTACTCATTAAGTATATCATAGATATAACTTATAAGCATTTTTCTATATTTTATTATGAGTTATAGTGCATAGCTATAAAGGTTTTATTTTAATCTCTTTTGGTTTTCGAGGGTATTTCTTAGCCGTAGGTTTTACCTTTTTGATATACACAATAGCTCGTTTATCCTCTAAGGTCGGTAACGTCACTTCTTTGACCTCTACAATTTCACCGCCCAAGATGGATACAGCACGTTTACTTTCCTCTAATTCTTCTTGCACGATAGAGCCTTTTAATGCCACCATGTAGCCCCCTACTTTCACATAGGGAAGTCCCCATTCCAATAAGATGGATAAGCGAGCCACCGCACGGCTAGTGAGAAGATTGAAAGATTCCCGGTACTCTTGATGTGCCAAATCTTCTGCACGACCATGTAAAGTTTGTAATCCTTGTAAGTCTAAGTCCTCAATAACACCATCTAAAAAGCGGAGTCGCTTTTGTAAAGAGTCAAATAAAGTAATTTGCAAGGATGGATCGTATATACCCAAGGGAACACCTGGAAAACCTGCACCAGTCCCTAAATCGATAACCCTTGCACCTTTTGTAAAATACTTAGGGTCATAACAAGATAGAGAGTCTACCACATGTTTTAAGGCAAACTCTTCTGGTTCTGTAATACCCGTTAAGTTCATGTGCTCATTAGTAGTTACCACTTGTTCGTAAAACCGTTGTAGTTGGTCAATTTGTGCATCTGTGAGGTCCAACCCATAGGTGTTGGTGTGGGCTTTCACATAGTTTGAAAATGTCATATTAACCTCTTTCACGGTAGTACTGCTCAATTTGCACTAAGAGCACAGAAATGTCCGCAGGGGACACCCCAGAAATACGGCTCGCTTGACCAATGGAATGGGGGCGTACAGCGTTCAATTTTTGAATGGCTTCTAAAGATATACCTTTCATCGCTGTATAATCCCAATCTTGAGGAATAATCTTAGCCTCTAATTTGCGAACCTTTTCTACTTGTTCCATTTGTTTTTTTATATATCCATCGTAAGTAATGGTAATATCGATTTCTTCTTCTACTGGCGCTTCGTAGCGAGGCAATCCGAATGCCTCTGCCACTACTCCATAGGATAGTTCGTTACGTTTCACCAAATCGTAAGCCTTGATGCCCGTTTTTATGCGAGGTGTACCAATACAATCTAAGATTTGTTGCGTTTCTTCGCTAGGGTTTACAGGTGTATCCGCTAGTAATTGAATGGCTGCTTCAATTTTACCTTGTTTCTCTTTGAAAGCTTTATATCGTTCTTCCTTAACAAGTCCGATTTCATAGCCTTTTTCTGTTAAGCGCATATCTGCATTGTCTTGACGAAGTAACAAGCGATATTCACTGCGGCTCGTCATCATGCGGTACGGTTCTTTCGTTCCTTTCGTTACCAAATCGTCGATAAGCACACCGATGTAGCCTTCGGAACGAGATAAGATAAATGGCTCTTTTCCTTCTAACCATAAGGCTGCATTGATACCTGCCATCAAGCCTTGTGCTGCCGCTTCTTCATAGCCAGATGTACCGTTCGCTTGACCTGCAGAATACAAACCTTGGATATGCTTCACTTGTAAAGCAGGTGTCAATTGCAATGGATCTAAGCAATCGTATTCAATGGCGTAAGCAGGACGCATGATTTCTACATCTTCCAAACCAGGGATAGTGCGTAGGAACGCGTATTGTACATCGATTGGTAAACTTGTACTCATACCTTGGACGTACATTTCGTTGGTGTGATTGCCTTCTGGTTCCACGAATAATTGATGGCGTTGTTTATCTTCAAAGCGAACCACTTTATCTTCGATGGATGGGCAATATCTTGGGCCCGTCCCTTCAATGACACCCGTGTACATAGGGGCACGATGTAAATTGCCACGAATGATATCATGTGTATTTTGATTTGTAAAAGTCAACCAACATACTTGCTCATTGCGGTCGATCCAATCAGACATAAAGGAGAAGGCTCTATGGTGAGAGTCACCAGGTTGCATTTCCATATTCTCTGTGTGCAAGGTTCGTTTATCGACACGAGCTGGTGTACCTGTTTTGAATCGCATTAACTTAATGCCATGGTTCAATAACGATTGAGACAACAATTCCGCTGTTCGCTGTCCATTAGGACCACCTGTGTACGCCAATTCACCAGTAATAATCTTGCCTTTTAAGTACGTACCCGTACATAAGATGATAGCCTTGGCTTGGTATACTTCTCCTAATTCAGACACAATACCTTTCACAACACCCTCTTCAATGAGCAACTCATTAACCATGATTTGCTTCACATTGAGGTTCTCTGTATTTTCTAAAACTTCTTTCATACGGCGTTGGTAGGCAACTTTATCGGATTGGGCTCGCAAGGAATGTACCGCAGGTCCTTTTCCCGTATTGAGCATGCGCATTTGAATGGCTGTCGCATCTGCATTAATGCCCATTTCACCGCCCAATGCATCTAGCTCGCACACTAGATGACTTTTACCAGGTCCCCCAATGGCTGGGTTACATGGCATAAGAGCAATGTTATCTAAATTCAATGTAGCCATCAAGGTACGGTGCCCCATACGAGCTGTGGCTAAAGCAGCCTCACAACCAGCATGACCACCGCCAATGACGATCACATCATACGTATCTACTAAATACATGTATTCTCCTATTTTCCTAAACAGAATCGTTTAAATAATTCATCCACCATGGATTCACGTAAACTTTCACCAGTAATATCGCCCAGTAGCTCCCAAGCAGCGCGAATGTCCGTGACGATTAAATCGATAGGCATACCGCTATCTATGGCAAGAATGGATTGGTCCAAGCTAATTTTCGCTTGTTCCATCAAGGTAATGTGGCGCACATTGCTGAGCATTGCCTCATGACTAGCCTGCACAGAACCTCCTTGCACCAAGGATGTAATGACTCTCGCCATCTCATCCATACCTTCCCCTTGGGCCGCGCTGATGGTGACAATCTCTGTGAAAGTCCCCAGTGCCGCAATTTCTTCTTTGCTAACACATTGCGCTTGGTCTGCTTTATTCAAGAAGATAATGCTTGGACGATTCGTAATGAGCTGTAGCAACTCTTGCTCTTCTGGCTCCAATGGTTTGGTTCCATCAATGACAAGGACCACCACATCTGCTTTATCTAAGTACTGACGTGCTTTTTCAACGCCCATACTTTCCACAATGTCTTCAGTCTCACGAATCCCTGCGGTATCAATTAAGCGCACAGGAATCCCTTGAATCGTCAAAAATTCTTCAATACTATCACGGGTCGTGCCTGGAATATTCGTCACAATGGCGCGATCCTCACGAAGTAAAGCGTTCATCAAGCTAGATTTCCCCGCATTCGGACGACCAATGATGGACACCATCACACCATCGCGCAATAATTTACCACGCTGTGCCGTCGCCAACAAGGTATCCATCTTCTCAAGGATGGGAGCTAACCCCGTCCGCACCTCTTGAGCTGACACCTCTTCAATATCTTCCTCTGGATAATCGATGGTTACCTCTAAGTGGGCAATCATAGCAATTAACTCATCCCGTAAAGAGCGAATATACTTGGACAAGGTGCCGTCTAGTTGATTCACTGCCACTTCCAAAGATTGCTCCGTCTTCGCATCAATAATGTCGATAATGGCTTCCGCTTGGGTTAAATCAATACGACCATTCAAAAACGCTCGCTTCGTAAACTCTCCTTCTTCTGCCTGACGTACCCCCTCTGAAAGAAGGACTTTCAGTATTTCACGGACTGACACAAAACCGCCATGACATTGAACCTCTACCACATCCTCTGCCGTATAGGAATGAGGGCCTTTCATCAACACTACAATAACCTCATCCAAGGTTTTACCCGTCTTAGGGTGAACAATATGTCCATAATGGATCGTTCGCGTCTGGCGCTCACCCAGTGGGATAGATTGTTTACTGTGAAAGATACGATTCACAACATCACACGCCTCAGGACCACTGACTCGGATAATACCAATACCGCCAATCCCCGGAGCCGTCGCAATCGCTGCAATCGTGTCATCTAAAAACATAGTATCTCCTGTCTACATCAATGCCGTTGTTTTAAGATATATCTAGTACATATCCTTTATAGGGATACCATATATACATAGTATCAGTAACATATCATTATGACACTTTCATGATACTCCTAAAAAACATATCTGACATCGAGTAATACCATTTCACATAAAAAGAAAAGGCCTTGTGGCCTTATATAAATTATATCACGCAACCAAAGTAACATCAATGATAGATAGGAGAAAACTCCCTGAGGAACGCCATTACGAGTAGTAGCCTTGTGGCGTTCCTTAACTACTCGAATCACACAAACATAAAAAGAGCACGGTGTGCCCCGAACAAACATTATGAAATACCGTTTGTGAGGGGTATGCCGTGCTCTTTCCTTTTGCTATATCCAGTTAAGAACGCCACAGACTGCATAGCGGAACAAGTGACGACTTAGTTTCTTTTCTTGAACATCCAATAGATATAATAGATCACTAATCCATATGTAAGGATATCAAAGACTGGCATAAATGGAACCATAGCTGCTAGTCGTTTAAATCCATGTACATGGATATCCACAGCAACTAACGCCACTAAATTCAATCTATGAATCCATACAGCTGCTTTACGAGGCATCGCAGTAGCCAAACTTTTAAACCATGGTGTTAAGAAGAAAATACCTACCGCAAATGCAATAAACATTGCAATTAAGGATGTATAGCCTCCCCACCAGCCTAACGGACTTTTTAAGGCTTTACCAAAATATACATACCAATGAACACCTACCAAGGCAGTAGCCACAACACCTACAATGCGATGCACTTTATACATTTCACCTACATTATAACGTGCAGTGAACCATTTTGGTTTTGTTGCAAGATAGGTCAACACTATCCAAGCTGCATATGGAAATAATCCTAAATAAATCTGCCATTTGAATGGAGGTCTATTTTGCAAGAAATAACCATATTCAACCATACCAATCAAAGCTAATGCTAACAGAGTAATCCACACTAAAATATGACACTTACTCTTAAACTGTTTTTGTCCTGAACTTTCCATCGTCACATGACACTCCTTATCCAATAATACCAAAATAAAAATTTATACTGTTAAAGTATAACAATATCAATTATCATTGTAAAGAATCTAAGAGTATGAATTTCTCATAATATACAGACCTTTTACGCATTCATATTAGATAAGACATATCATTTACATATTAGTACCCCTGAGGAGTGCCGTTAGGCGTAGTAGCCTTTGTGGCGGGTCTTACTGACAAAATTGAACAAACACAAGAAGAGCATGGCGTGCCCCGAACAAACATTATGAAATACCGTTTGAGAGGGGTATGCCGTGCTCTTTCCTTTGCACTATTCAGTTACAAACGCCACAGACCACATAGTGGAACAAGTGACAACTCTAAGGAGCGCCCCTTTATCGTAGAAATCCTTGTGGCGTTCCCTTACTATCTAAATGACATAAACACAGAATCCCCTGAGGAGTGCCGTTAGGCGTAGTAGCCTTTGTGGCGGATCTTACTGACAAAATTGAACAAACACAAGAAGAGCACGGCGTGCCCCGAACAAACATTATGAAATACCGTTTGAGAGGGGGTATGCCGTGCTCTTCCCTTTATCATATTCAGTTACAAACGCCACAGGCTACATAGCGGAACAAGTGACGACCTAGCGACGGTCTCTTTTTCTATACACGATAAATGGTCGTGCTAAGTAGTTAAATGGTACGCTTAAGCAATGTACTAAACGGCTGAATGGGAATACGATAGCCACAATCATCCAGGATAGCATATGGAACTTAAAGATACCAGGAACGTTTTCCATTAAGGATGGATCTGGCATAGCCATCAATACGCTACGGAACCAAGGTCCAATAGACACACGATAGTCAAAGAATCCAGACGCATTCAATAATGTACCAGCCATACCACTAAAGATAGCTAGTGTAAAGAATACATATAACCATACATCCATTTTAGATGTGTTCGCACGTAATGTAGGTGTTGTGAAACGACGTTTCATTAACATCAAGAAACCTACGATAAATAGGAAACCAGCTACAGCACCCATATATAAAGCACCAGCGTGATACATGTGGTCATCCACACCGATCATAGCAGTCCAAGTTTTAGGAATCAATACCCCTACCACGTGACCGCCGATCACGCAAAGCAAACCAAAATGGAACAATGGGTTAGCAATACGCAATTGTTTCTTTTCTAAAAATTGACTTGATTTAGTAGTCCAATTTCTTTCAAAGTAAAAGAAACGAACAAGAGTCCCTACGACAAAGAAGGTGAAAGCGATATAAGGCAGGGCGCCCCATAAGAATAAATTCATCGTACACCGTCCTCCAATCCATTTGCAACAGATAAAATAATATCAAATAAGAATGCATACGGCAGTTTCGCCTCGATGAAACGTTCCCGAATATATTCTAATTTTGGTTTACAGTATTCATAAATTTCTTGTGCTTTATCTTCTTCGATAAGTGCACATAACTCAAGAATAGCTGGGACAAAGTCTGGCATTTCTTTTGGTAAGTCATAGCCATTTTCAAGGAAAAATGCTTTGTATTTAACAAGTTCTTCTGCTTGTTCCCCTGTACCTTGTAATTCATAGGTAGATAAATACATATTTGTATTTTGACTAAAGTCAAAGGTACGTACATATTGATCTTCAAACTCTTTACGAGGTGTTTCTTCTACATAGTCGAAGAATTCTACCAAGGCTTGGCGGAGTTGAGGGTGCGCAACAGATGTTGCGTCCCCCTTCCATTCTTGTAATTCATCGTACCAAGTAGCATCAGGATAACGAAGCAGAAATGACGCGATAAGCGCTATTTTCTGAGCATCATTCATTATTAACATCCCCCTGTAGGACAGGCAAAACCACGTTTATGTTGCATATCTGCGCGACCTTCACGAGACGCTTTGATATCTGTAGGAATTACGAAACGATCATTGTATTTAGACAACGCTAATAATTTGTACATGTCATACATTTGATCTTCTGTTAAGTCTACTGGATGTTGAGGAGCATCTCCACCTACATCACGACGACGCATGTATTCACGCATATCTAATACACGTTGTAACACACGAGCTAAGGCATCTGCATTACCTGCTGTGAATAGATTTGCAAGATATTGTACCGGTACACGCATTTCATTTGCATCTGGTAAGTATACTTCAGATGTAATACGTTGTACGATTGGGCTCAATGGTGGTACATACCAAACCATTGGCAATGTACGATATTCTGGATGTAGTGGTAAACCCACTTTCCATTCTTTGATCAATTTGTAGACTGGAGATTTTTGTGCAGCTTTAATCCAAGCTTCACCAATACCTTCTGCACGAGCAGCTTTCACTACTTCTGGATCATGAGGGTCTAAGATCAAATCTACTGTATTTTCATAGATATTCGCATCATCTTTTGTAGCCGCAGCTGCTTCTACTTTATCCATATCATAGAAGACAACGCCTACATAACGCATTCTACCTACGCAAGTTTCCGCACAGATTTGTGGTAAACCATTTTCCAAACGTGGATAACAGAATACACATTTTTCAGCTTTATTTGTTTCCCAGTTGTAGAAGATTTTTTTGTATGGACAAGATGGTACGCAATGGCGCCAGCCACGACATACATCTTGAGATACAAGAACTACACCGTCTTCATCACGTTTATAAATCGCACCAGATGGGCAAGCTGCCACACAGGCTGGATTCAAGCAGTGATTACATAGACGAGGTAAATAGCGCATGAATACTTTTTCGTAGTCGAACACGATATCTTCGCCCATTTTTGCTAAGTTCACATCAGAACGAGCGTGTTCACCACCAGCCAAATCGTCATCCCAGTTAGGACCCCATTTGATTTCCATGCGTTCTTTAGTCACTAAAGAACGAGGACGTGCTACTGGTTGGTTATTTTTACGACCAGAGTGAATCAATGTTTCATAGTCATATGTCCATGGTTCAAAGTAATCTTTCAACTCAGGCTGTTCTGGATGGTAGAACAATTTCATCAAGCGATTTGTCTTGGAACCTGTCGCTAATGCTAATTTTCCATCGCTATCAACAGTCCAACCGCCTTTCCATTTTTCTTGGTCTTCCCAATGACGTGGATAACCAACACCTGGACGAGTTTCTACGTTATTAAAGTACATATATTCCGCACCTTCGCGGTTTGTCCATGTATTTTTACAAGTGACAGAACATGTGTGACAGCCTAGACACTTGTCTAAATTTAGGACCATAGATACTTGAGCCTTAATCTTCAAGCCAATCTACCTCCTTCATTTTACGAGCCACAATAGTCATATCCCGTTGATTGCCAGTTGGGCCATAATAATTGAATCCATAACTTAATTGACCATAACCACCAATCATATGCGTTGGTTTCAAATGAATGTGAGTTGGTGCATTGTGTGTACCACCGCGTTGTTTTTTGATTTGCGCAGCAGGTACGTTGATGTGACGGTCTTGGGCATGGTGCATGTAAGAAATACCACGAGGAATACGTGGGGATACTACTGCACGAGCTGCAACGATACCGTTTTTATTGAAAGCTTCTACCCAATCATTATCTTGGACATTGATTTCCTTCGCATCATCTTCGTTCAACCAAATTGTTTGTCCACCACGGAACAATGTTAATAATTGTTGGCTATCGAAGTACATACTATGAGTAGACCATTTATTATGTGGTGTTAAGTATTTCAATGTAATTTGAGGAACACCTTCTTGTGCGTAATCACCTTTCACTGGTGCGTAAGACAAGACTGGTTTATAAAGAGCCATAGCCTCGCCATAATCACGCATCATTTCATGGTCACAATAGAAGGATTGACGACCTGTGATAGTACGGAATGGAACTTTATCCTCAGTAGATGTTGTAAATGGAGAGTAACGACGGTCTTTATTATTTTTACCTGTACTTGTTACAGATGGAATAATAAAGCGTGGTTGACGAACCATATCTTCAAAGGTAATGCGTTCTTCTTCACGACCTTTTGCATTCTTTTGAAGATCTGTTAAGCCTGTTTTTTCTTCCATTGCTTGCCAGGAACGAACTGCCAATTTACCATTCGTACAAGAAGACAATGTTAATACAACATTACAAGCTTCACGCGCTTCATAGATGCTTGGACGACCATGAGATACGAAACCTGGTTGGTTGATAGTACCATTTTGTTCATATAAGGATTGGTAAGCATCAGATACATCCCATGATAAACCATGAGCGCCCACTTTATTTTCAATATTAGGACCTAAGCCAATGAATTTTTCAAAGATTTTACTGTAGTCACGTTTTACGTGTACAAGATTTGGCATTGTTTTACCTGGAATAGGTTCACATTCACCTTTGCTCCAATCTAATACTTTACCCAATGGTTGAGCCACTTCGCCTGGGCTGTCATGACCCAATGGTTGCGCTACGATATCTTCATATTCAGTGAAGCCGGATTCTTTTGCTACGCGAGATACTGTTTCTGCTAACGTACGGAATGTATCCCAGTCAGATTTAGTGTCCCATGCGCAATCTACAGCCGCTTGGAATACGTGCACGTATGGATGCATATCTGTGGAAGATAAGTCTTGTTTTTCGTACCATGTTGCTGCAGGGAATACGATATCGGAATATAACGCAGTGGAAGCCATACGGAAATCGATATCGATTAATAGATCTAATTTACCTGTTTCTGGAGCTTCACGCCAGTTGATTTCTTCTGGGCGTACTGGTGCATCTTCATCTTCAATCACACCATTTTTAGTACCCAATAAGTATTTCAAGAAATACTCATGACCTTTAGAGGAGGAACCAATCAAGTTAGAACGCCATACGAACAAGTTGCGAGGATGGTTTTCTTTTGCAGAAGGATCTTCCACGCAGAATTTCAACTCTTTGTTTTTCAAAGCTTGTACGATGTATTGGTTAATTTCTGCCTCAGTACCTGCGCCTGTAGCACGAGCATCGTTGATTAAATCTTGATAGTTACGGTTGAAAGTAGGGTAAGACGGCAACCAACCTAAACGAGCTGCCAACACGTTATAGTCACCAGGGTGTCTGTAACGAGGTGTAGCCAATTTAGATACACGGTCTGCAAGGTCGATGCAGTCAGAACGATATTGTTCTGTAGCAAAGTAGAACCAAGATGTACCATTTTGTAAACGAGGTGCTTTACTCCAGTCGTTCGCTGTCATAATGCCAGCCCAACCTTCTACTGGACGTAATTTTTCTTGTCCTACATAGTGAGCCCAGCCACCGCCGTTAACGCCTTCTGTACCACAGAACATGATCAAGTTAAGGATGGTACGGTAAATTACGTCTGCATGATACCAGTGGTTGATACCAGCACCCATGATAATCATGGAACGACCTTTAGTTTGTTCTGCATTGTCAGCAAACTCACGAGCTGTACGAATCACTACGTCTGCTTTTACGCCAGTGATTTTTTCTTGCCATGCTGGAGTATATGGAGTGTCTTCTTCATAGCTAGTAGCCACTTCACCACCTAAACCACGATCGATACCGTAGTTAGCAAGAATCAAGTCGTAAACTGTTGTTACTTGTACAGGACCTTCTTTAGTTTGTACTGTCATAACAGGGATAGCACGTTCAATAATACCTTCATGAGCTTCGTCACCGAAGTATGGTAATTTAACTAATGCTACGGAATCACGTTGGTCGATGACAGATAAACGAGGAGAAATTTTTTCTCCTGTTGCACGGTTTTCAAGACGTAAATTCCATTTTTTAGGATTTGTATGACGATCACCTAATGTACCATTTGGTGCCACTACTGTATTCGTAATTTCATCGATAACGACAGTGTGGAAATCAGCGCCATCTTCTGTGCTACCTAAATCTTGATTGTTCAAGAAACGGCCCGCTTGTAAAGCACCATTGATTTCTTCTACACGTACTAAGAATGGTAAGTCAGTAAATTCTTTCGCATATTCTTTGAAATATGGAGTTTCTTTATCTACATAGTATTCTTTCAGAATGACATGACCCATTGCCATTGCCATCGCTGCATCTGTACCTGCTTTTACATTCAACCAAGTGTCGGAGAATGTAGTGGATTCTGCATAGTCAGGAGATACAGAGACTACTTTTGTACCTTTATAACGTACTTCTGCCAAGAAGTGAGCATCCGGTGTACGAGTCAATGGTACATTGGAACCCCATGTAATGATGTAACCTGCATTGTACCAGTCACCAGATTCTGGTGTATCAGTTTGTTCACCCCAAACTTGTGGGCTTGATGGCGGCAAATCAGCATACCAGTCATAGAAGGAAAGTGGAGTACCACCCATAAGGTTCAAGAAACGCGCACCACCTGCATAGGACAACATGGACATAGCTGGAATTACAGAGAATCCTGCGTTGCGGTCTGGACCATATGTTTTTGCTGTATATAATAAGGAAGCTGCTACGATTTCTGTAGATTCATCCCAAGTAGAACGTACAAAGCCACCCATACCACGAGCAGATTTATAACGTTTTGCTTTTTCAGGATCTTCTACAATAGATTTCCATGCTTCGATAGGATTTTTAGCAGTTTTCTTCGCTTCTCTCCAAAGCTCGATCAATTCACCACGTACATATGGATATTTTACGCGTAGTGGGCTGTATAAATACCAAGAGAAAGTAGATCCTCGAGGGCATCCACGTGGTTCGTAATCTGGCATATCATCTGGTGTTTTAGGATAATCAGTTGCTTGATTTTCCCACGCTACAACACCATTTTTTACGTAAATATTCCAGCTACAAGAACCAGTACAGTTTACGCCATGTGTGGTGCGGACTACTTTATCGTAGGACCAACGGTCACGATAAAAATTTTCCCATTCACGACCACCTTCTTCTGTGATTTGATGGCCTGTTGGAGATACGTCCTTCTTGCGAAGAAACTTAAATTTTTGAGATAAAAGACTCATCTCATGTCCTCCTTAAAAATACAAAAAAACCCTTGCCTTCGTAGTGCTCACAGCAAGGGGGGATAACCTTAATCATTCGATATTGCTAATATTAGGATCGATAGTTTCTATATCTAAATCTAGCAAATCGATTAATGCATCAAAGTCACAGATTACCAGATGGTGTTTATCATAGGCTACATAGCCTAACTTTCGTAACTCACTTAGCATGCGGTTTAAACCTTCCCGTGATGTGGCAGTAAATTCAGCTAACTCTTGGTTGCTTAATGCAATGTCGATATAAATACCGTCATCCCGCTTAACACCATAACTATTAGCTAAACGCAATAATGTAGAATAAAATGCACCTTTCTTACCGTATAATAATAAGTCTCTATACTTAGCTTGTTGTCGACGCATATGAAGCGTATAAATCTTCATCATCGCAATGGCTAAGGAATGATCCTTAGCAATGGCAGGTTCTAATACATCGTAACGTATACAATAGACTGAGCAATCTTCTCTTGCAATGGCATTAAATACATACGATCTCGTATTCGTCTCATACAAAGGAATTTCCCCAAGCACATTATTCTTACCTACTAATCGTAATGCAAAAATATGTCCTGTGGATTCAAATTTCTTAATACTGAGGCGCCCTCTCTGAACGATATAAAAATGTTCTGCCTTATCGCCTTCGTGAAATAAAAATTCTCCTTTTTTCAGATGAATTACTTCACCTGGCAATGCTAGCAATTTATTGATTAACTCCTGTTCCATACTGTCACCATACATCTTTCAGTAACATCCCATACTTATGAAGTTGATATAAACTTAGCTATATCAATTTCTCAATTACATTTTAAATTTTGCGCTATGTTACTATTATAACTTATTAATAATTATATAAGTTGTGCTTTTTATCACATTCACATTATATTATATCTTATATAATAAGTGTGTGATTTTAGGCACATATTATAATGAAAGTATGGCATAAGTCAATATTTTTTTATACTAATTTGTGTCTTCGATTTACTGTGATACAAAAAGTATCACAAGTTGTACGTTGAAAGGATTAAAGGAGTGTTCTCATGTCAGAGATGAAAATGCCTCAAGTGGGTGCGAGCCGCAAAGAAATTATTGCGAACTGGCAACCAGAAAATCCCGAATTTTGGGAAAAGTTTGGCAAAAAAATTGCTAAACAAAACTTGGTAGTTTCTACCATTGCATTAACGTTATCATTTTGCGTATGGTATTTATGGTCAACCATCGCAGCACAATTAAATGGAGCTGGATTCCATTTCACAACAGAACAGTTATTTACACTGGCTGCCTTCCCAGGTTTAGTAGGTGCTACATTCCGTTTTATTTATACTTACATGCCAGCTTTAATAGGTGGTAGAAACTGGACTTTTATTTCTACAATTATTTTATTAGTACCTGTAGTATGGTTAGGCTATGCTGTACAAGATACAACAACATCTTATGAAACATTCATGATCTTAACAGCTTTGATCGGTTTAGCCGGCGGTAACTTCTCCTCCTCCATGGCTTACATCGGTAACTTCTTCCCTAAATCTGAAAAAGGTACCGCTCTTGGCATTAATGGTGGTATTGGTAACCTTGGGATCTCCGTTATCTATTTCTTAGCTCCATTCGCTATGGGTTCTGCTACATTAGGTAATATCTTCGGTGTCACACCAGCTATCGTTAAAGGCAATGCAGTATACTTAGCCAACGCGGCGTTTATGTGGATTGTGCCTTTAGTAATTATCTTAGCGTGCATGACTCGTTACATGGATAACTTGCCACTAGCAAAACCTAATCCTAAAGCGCTGGCTCAAATTTTTAGCAACAAACACACATGGGCTATGACATTGTTATATACATGTTCCTTCGGTGCCTTCTCTGGATATGCAGCAGCACTTGGTCTACTTGTTAAAACAGAGTTCCCTGAAATTCCATTTGCTCACATCGCATTCGTGGGACCTTTAGTATCTGCCAGCCTTCGTCCAGTAGGTGGTTGGTTAGCTGACAAAATCAATAGCGGTACAAAAATTACTTTCATCGGTTTGATTGGTTTATGTATCACTACTGTATTAATCGCTGTAGGCGTGGATATGCATCACTTCGACTTTTTCTTTGGAATGACTGTATTAATGTTCGTATCCTGCGGTTTCGTAACAGGATCTACATTCCGTATGATTCCTCACATCTTCACAGATGGATTACAATCTTCCTTAATTGCTGGTTTCGTAGCAGCTGTAGCGGCGTACGGTGCCTTCATTACACCAAAAATCTTTGGCTATGTATACACAACATTTGGAAGTATCCACCCAGCATTTGCAGTATTACTTGCGTTCAACATCGTAACAGTATTTGTATGTTACTGGTTCTATGTTCGTAAAGCAGCTAACATGAATGTATAATTGAATCTTATAAAAAAGAGCACGGTTTATGCCGTGCTTTTTTTGTTTGCTTAACGATTCTATCGTGCAATATGAGTTGTATTGAAAGTTACTAGAATTTGCTATTGATTCGCCTATTATA
This sequence comes from Veillonella sp. CHU594, assembly GCF_003992265.1. Taxonomy (NCBI): domain Bacteria; kingdom Bacillati; phylum Bacillota; class Negativicutes; order Veillonellales; family Veillonellaceae; genus Veillonella; species Veillonella sp. CHU594. Next base: position 31,425 of record NZ_RQVB01000010.1, on the reverse strand, counting down.
ATATTAAATCGCCTAAAAATATGGTATAATTAGGCGAATACAGAAAGGAGTAGGCAAATGAAAACCTTTAATTATTCACTCTATGAAAATACTCTATGGGATAGTGAAATTATTAATTTATTAGTACAGATCCATGAACACAAAGGAAAACAGGAACTATTTATACAACAAAAGCCTGCTGTGCTAAATACACTAGTGGAAATTGCAAAGATTCAAAGTATTGAATGCAGTTCCAATCCTAAGTAAATCCACCATAGAAAATATGTTGAAACAATTAGTAGAAGAAAAGTACATTGAACGACACGGAAAAGGGAAAGCCACCTTTTATGTGAAGAAATAATATACCAATGAATTTAATTATACTAAACTAGTAATGCCTCGCCAACTAGTTTTACCATTGGATTATGGCATGTTGATGATAAAAGAAACAGCTCCTATGCGGTTACTCGATGCTGTATTGAAGGAATTAGACTATAAAGAGTTACAGCATTTGTATTCTTCTAAAGAAAATTTGTCAACTGATCTTGACAATATCAAATCCCATTGTTGTCATAAGGATTGGTTTGTTGTAAAATGAAGTTGAATAGCGAAGGATATGACGATGATTACTTTAACTGAGCACCCTAAAACGATATAAAATACGAATTTTTGAAAGGAGCAAACATCATGGTAAATGAAATCACAAACGATTTTGCAACGCGACGTTTTCGCGTGGCAAATGTGGCAAAGGCGGGCAATGTCGCAACGCGCACGCCAATCTACAGCACGGAGTCAACGAGCGGTGTCGTCTGGGTCATAAAGCCTGGGCAGACGATTCAGCCGCACGGTCACGCCAATGCAGATGATATATGGATTTGCATTGAGGGAGAGGGCGTCTTTTACCCTACCCCCGGAGAGGAGCACCCCATCGCGAAGGGCGATGTCATCGTCTCAGCGAAGGGCATGTGCCACGGGATGAAAAATACAGGCACGAAGGACTTTGTCTTTGTTGGCATCCTTGCCCCCGTCCCTGCGGATTATTTCCCCATCGAGCCGTAAAGAGTCTGTAGACAGTAGGAACTGATCTTGACAATATCAGTATCACCCTATGGGAAATTAATAACCGTGGATATAACTGAACCACTAAATAGCTATATAAAACCTAATAACTATATTATTTCTTTTTAATATATACACCATATAAAAAGGGGCTGTAACAAAACAGCCCCTTAAACTAAAAAAGCTATGAGTTGATTTTATATATTCAACTCATAGCTTTTTTCTATATTTCTAAGAAAAAGGACCCCGAAGGGCCCTCTTCATAGTTATAGATAATCTGTTACTATATGCCACAAATCATCTATTGTCATCTCTACAGATATGCATATACATCAATATAAAAGTTGATGATATATAGTAGAAGTCTATCGTTTGTAATAAATCACAATATGACGATATGGTTCTTGTCCTTCGCTATCTGTTTTGATATGTTTTTCGTTTTGCAATGCTACGTGAATGATTTTTCGCTCGAAAGCATTCATTGGTTCTAAGGCAATTTTTTGACGTGTACGTCGTACTTTAGCGCCTAAGCGATGTGCCAATTGAATTAACGTTTCTTCACGACGGGAACGATAATTTTCCACGTCCACAACAATTTGGCAACGACGGTGAACTTCCTTATTAGCCACAAGGTTTGTTAAGTATTGGATGGCATCTAATGTTTGACCATGTTTACCAATCAAAATACCTAAATCTTCCCCATGTACTTGGAATGTGATTTTATCTTTTGTAGTCAATTTTTCAATTTGTACAGATAAACCCATCTTTCCAAACATGCCTAATAAAAATTCTTTACCTGTATCGGCAATGAAATCTTGTTCCGCTTTAGTAATACCATCTTCAACTACCACAGGAATTTCAGTTTCCACTGTTTCCACAGTGTCTACTGTTGTTTCTGTAATAATTTCCACAACTGGTACTACTTTTTCTGCAACAGCAATATGTTCTGCTGTACCTTCTTCAAAATATACGCGAACAAGAGCATCTTTTTTGCCAAAGCCTAAAAAACCTTTTGATGGCTCTTCTAACACTTTCACAGACGTAACAACACGACCTTGAGATTCAATTTGGGCTGTTGCTTGTGAAGTTGCCTCTTCAATCGTTTTTGCTGACACTTCAATGTAATCCATGCCTAGCCTCCTATTTGTTATTACGATAAATTAATGTTTGTTGTGCTAATTGGAATAGATTTGAAACTACCCAGTAAATTACCAATCCACTAGCAAAGTTTAAACTGATATAGCCAATGAATAATGGCATGAAAATATTCATAATCTTTGCTTGTTGATTATTACCACCGCTAGCAGATGTTTGTTTACTCATGATATAAGTAGACAAGGCAGATAACACTGGTAATACATAGATTGGATCTGGATCACTCAAATTTGGTAACCATAAGAATTGCGCATATTGAGGATCATATGGATATCCTTGCAATGCATAGAAAATAGCAATTAAGAATGGCATTTGCACAAGAAGTGGTAAACAACCAGCTAATGGATTGATACCCAAATCTTTGTACATTTTCATAATTTCTTGCTGTGCTTTTTGTGGATTGTCCTTATATTTGTCTTGGATGGCTTTCATTTTTGGTTGCAAATCAGCCATACCTTTCATAGACTGCACTTGTTTTTGTGTTAACGGTGCTAATATAAGTTTAATAACAATGGTAAGCAAAATAATCGCGATACCATAGCTTGGGAAGCCCATCGATTTTGTTGCCAAAAACGAATATTCCACAAGGCTTCTCATAAAATCTACTAAATATTGAAAGATTTCCATGTCTACTCCTTTTTTTGTTTTCTGTAGTATACACCTTTGTGTACCCATATACGTTATGGTATGGTCTATATTTCATCCATACAGGTACTCAGGTATTTCCAAAACTGTGCTACGGCAAAGGATCATATCCACCCTTATGAAAGGGATGGCATTTCAAAATCCGTTTTATGCCTAAATAGCTACCTTTTAAAGGTCCATACCGTCGCAATGCTTGCAACATGTACATCGAACAGGTGGGATAAAAACGACAAGTACTAGGCTTTAAAGGAGATAGAGCATATCGATAGAACTGAACTAATCCAATTAACAAGTAATTTACAAGTTTACTAATACCCATTAGTTTCTATCCTTTAATAATTTACATTTTTTGAATAGACGCATCATTTCACGTTCTGCTTGTTCATACGTAGCATTGGCTAAATAACCTCGACCTACAACTACAATATGATGACCTTCGCGCAATTCATGTTGATGCAGACGATACACTTCTTTCATCAAACGTCGTGCTCTGTTGCGCTGTACTGCGCCACCTACTTTTTTACCTGTGACGAAACCAATTTTACTTTTTTGCTTTGCCACTGGCATATGATAGACTACACAAAGACGTCCCACTTCATAGCGACCGTGCTTATACACTAATTGATATTCATTGTTTTTCCGTATTCTTCTATCTTTTGTTAAACTATTCATAGTTATCCTTTAATACCGTACATACAGAAAAACTTGGCTCTGCGGCCAAGTTCTCTAGCTGTATATTTGATTATGCAGATAAGCGTTTTCTGCCTTTAGCGCGTCGACGTTTTAATACTAGACGGCCACCGATGGTTTTCATACGTTCACGGAAACCATGAGTACGTTTTCTCCAAAGTGTATTTGGTTGGTAAGTACGTTTCATTACAACAACACCTCCTCATGATAGGTTTATTTTTTCGTATACCATAACATAGTAATTATATGTATAAACCCTAATTCTGTCAATATAAACCTTGTTTTTAATAGCATATATATAAACGATATGTAATATTGTTGTAATAGATATCTATATACATCTATAAATATCTCATATCGTTTATGATACTCTTTATTTCCTTATGCTAAATTCTTTACTTTCATTATAACTTTTATAGTAATAAGTAAAGATTTTTGGGAAGAACTATAGAAAAGTAAAAATGAATCCCAGAGAATGCATAGTAAAGCAAAAAAGTTTTTGGTATAATAATGATATACACCAACGAAGGGTTATAAACAAGTATTTTTATTTTTCACATGTTATCCACTGACTTATTCACATTATTGTGGATAGAAACAATTCTACTTATTATCTTGTTTATGAACTCTTTTTCTTTGTCTAATTTTTAGTTATCCACATTATGATGATGTGGACAAATAATTCTTATACACATGCAGGAAGGTTTATTATGAGTGACTTAGATCTTTACTCCCTATGGGACCAAGTGATGCAAAAAACAAAAACGAAAATGCCCCAGCAAATGTGGGATTCCTTGGTTGTTAATTCATTGATGCCCTATTCTATGACATCTACTATTTTGACCTTATTTGTTATGGATCCTAGCAAGCTAAAATATATTCAAACCCCATTAGTCCATAACCAAATCGTAGAGGCAGCAAAAAGTTTACTCCCTACCTTGCAGACCATCGACTATTTAACAGATACGGCAACGGTAAATGCATCTCCTGCGGAACAGATGAGTACACCTCCTACAGAGATTCCCCCTATGCCGCCTATCGATATGCCTTCTATTGAAGATACAACAATGGAAAGCTCTCCATCTCCTATCATCCCTCCTCCTTGGGATACAGAAGAGTATAATGAAGTATTACCAGAAGGAGTAAGCCGTCCTAGTTATGATTCTCCTGTCATCATTCAAAGAAATACTTCTCCTTCACAAGGCATTCAAAGACCAGTCCCTGCCGATTTATTTGCTTCTAAAACAACCTCTCCTATACCACCAGCACCACCTGTACAACGAAACATGAGTAGTTCTTCAAAATCACATCTAAATCGTGCTTTTACTTTTGATAATTACATCGAATCTAATTCTAACCGTATGGCTTTCAGTGCTGCGAAAGCAGTAGCTGAAAATCCAGGACTTCGTTACAATCCACTATATATTCACGGTCAATCTGGTCTTGGTAAAACCCATTTAATGCATGCTATTGGCAATGAAATTTTAGCCCTCAATCCATCTGCTAAAATTATGTCTATTACCAGTGAAGATTTTATGAATAGTTTCATTGAATCATTACGGACAAAAACACCGGATCAATTCCGTCGTAACTTCCGAGATATCGATGTACTCATCATTGACGATGTACAATTCTTAGAAGAAAAAAATAAGAAAACGACGCAAGAAGAGTTTTTTAATACCTTCAATCATTTATTGAGTCACAATAAAGCGGTTATCCTGTCTAGCGATAAACCACCAAAAGATTATAAAGAAATGGAAGAACGCTTAATCACACGATTCAACAGTGGTCTTACTGTAGAAATTGAAGCACCAAATCCTGAGATGATTGAAGCCATCATCCATGAGGAAATCGATCATCGTCGTAGTGAATACCCAACCTTATATGTTCCAAAAGAGGTTATCCACCTATTTGCACAGTATTTTAATAAGCGAAATATTCGTGAACTAAAAGGCGCCTTTGAAACATTAATTACACAAGCGGCTATTACAAATCGATTAGAAACAATTGATGTAGAATTTACAAATAAGGCAATTAAAGACTTTATCATCCATACAGAAAAAATTGTATTATCCATTAAGTATATTCAAGAATTTATAGCAGATTACTTTAAAATCAAGCTAGAACATTTAGTAAGTCAAAAACGAAATAAGCAATATGCTCATCCACGCCAAATTGCTATGTATTTAGCTCGTGAATTAATCAATGAAAGTTACCCTCAAATTTCCTTTGCTTTTGGTAAAAAAGACCATACTACCGCATTACATGCATATGAAAAAATTTCTAGAGAAATAGAAAAAGACCAAGATTTACGACATACTATCGATCGCATTCGCAAAGAATTAGAAGAAGCAAAGTAATATTAAATTTGTGTATAAGTATGTGTTTAACTTGTTTACATTTTGTGATTACATTGTTAACAAACATACACTTACACACAAGGTATTTATAGACCTGTTACTATGTGGATATATAAAATTTTCTAATCCCAATGTTGTAAACATGTGTAAAACATTGAAATTTATAAGTTTTATGGACCTATCCACTTATACACGCGTCCTACTACTACGTCTACTACTTTAAATAAAAAACTTTAACATAGTTATATTAGTCATAAGGAGTTAATAATGAAACTTCAATTTAACAAACATGAATTAGTGAAAGCCATGTCACTATTCCAACGTGTAGCAAGTAATAAAACAAGCTCTAATTTACCAGGATCTATCTACATTTCTACAAAAGATAACTACGTAGAATTACAAGCTAACGATTTTGAAATTGGAATGAGATCCCAAGTAGATGCTACTATTCTTGAACCTGGTACTATTGTAGTAGGTTCTAAATACTTTCAAGAAATTCTAAAAAAATTACCAGGTGAACAAGTAGAATTATATAAGCCAGACAATTCTAATCAATTACAGATTAAATCCGATCATTCTGAATTTAAACTTGTGACTATGCAAGTAGAAGATTTTTCCTTGGTGGAACAAATCCAAGATGATAATAGTATTATGATTGACGGAGAACAGCTAAAACAATTAATCGACTTAACTGTATATGCTACTTCTACGGATACAGATCGGCCTATCTTCTGTGGTACCTTAGTGGAAATTGAAGGCAATGAGCTTACTATGGTAGGCACTGATACACATCGTATGGCTGTTAAAAAAGTAACCTTAGATGCAGCTCTTGAAAACCCAATGCGTATTGTTATTCCAAAACGCACTGTAGAAGAAGTATCCAGAGTATTACCATCGGATCAACCTGTTATGGTTAAATTAATTTGGAATAGAAATCAAGTAGCTATTGTATTTGATACTGTGTATATTATTTCAAGATTAATTGAAGGTACATATCCTGATTATAAACGTGTTATTCCTGCTAAATTCGATGCTAGTGCTATTTTAAATCGTCGTGAATTTGCTAGTTCCTTAGATCGTGTCTATTTTATGGCGAAAGATATGAGTTATTCTGCCATTCGCTATGACTGGGAAGAGAATCAAGTTACATTAAGTTCTCAAAGTGCTGATATTGGTATGGTAAAAGATATTGTTTTATGTACCTTTGAAGGAAATCCTTTCACTATTAATTTTAACGGTAAATATATAGATGAATTATTGAAACATAGCACAGGTGAAAGAATTCATATGTACTTACAAGAACAAGGGGCTATGGTAATTCGTCAAGATAATAATGACCATTACACCTATGTGGTAACACCAGTTCATACACATAATTAAGAGAAAAGAGGAAATTATGAATCAAGAAACTGTATCCATTCATACAGAGTATATTCAATTAGATCAACTGTTAAAATATGCCAATGTATTATCAACAGGTGGTCAAGTTAAAGTGTTATTAGAAGAAAATAAAATCACTTTAAATGATGTAGTAGTTACAGAAAAACGTAAAAAAATCTATCCTAATGATGTAGTAACCATTGCTAATGAAATAAGAATTACTGTGGTGAAGGAGGCTTAATTGTGTATGTGACTGAATTGGAACTCATACATGTTCGCAATCATCGTCATAAAACTATTACTTTCACACCAGAAATAATTGTTATCCATGGTCCTAATGGAAAAGGGAAAACAAATATCCTAGAATCTGCTTATATTGCCACGATGGGACATAGTCATCGTACATCGGATATGAAAGATGTCATTTCTTGGAATGAGGATGAGGCTAGTATTATCGTTCACTTTATGAAAGCTGATACGCCTCATACGTTGCAGATTAAATGGGGGCGTCAAGGAAAAAAAGTCATTCGTTTGCATGATAATCCTCTATCGCAAAAAGAATTAGTAGGCACTTTGAATACAGTCATTTTTTCTCCAGAAGATTTAGATTTAATTAAGGGAACTCCTTCCTTACGTCGTCGTTTTTTAAATATGGAAATTAGTCAGACTAGTCCTCAATATTATCATCAGCTTACGATGTATCAGCGAGCTGTACAACAGAGAAATTGTATACTTAAAGAATATAGTCATACGAGTAAGGTACCAGTACAAGATTGGAATGAACAAATAGCTACATTAGGCTCACAAATTATTCAAAAACGATTGGAAAGTTTAAAAAAATTAAATCAATTAATGGATTTAATGAATCGGAAACTAACCAATGGTAAAGAAGATTTACGATTGCAATATACTCAACCTTATAGTGAGAAACAACTATTAGTAACAAAAGATGCTTTATTACAGGCTTTACAAGAAAATTTATCAGAGGATCGGCGACGGTTACAAACATCAGTGGGACCTCATCGTGATGATATTATCTTTTATTCAGGTTCTATGGATTTAAAACGATTTGGATCACAAGGACAACAACGGACAGCAATTTTATCAGTTAAGTTAAGTGAATTAGAATATATTAAATCGGAAGTAGGAGAATATCCTATTTTACTATTAGATGATGTACTCAGTGAATTAGATCAGGAACGTCGATCTAATTTAATCAAATTCATTCATAAACGTGTACAGACAATTATTACTACTACTGATACAACAGATACAATGGACTTAGACAAGGTGCAGTATATAGACTTGACGGAGGAAATGATACATGGAGAGTAATCTAGAATCTTTTACAGGAGTAATGGATCTTCGTGATGCTATGTTACAAGAACTAGGCATTTATGAAATGTATCGACTTATGAAACTCTATCATGATTGGGAATCTGTCGTAGGACCTATGGTGAATGGACAAGCAAAATTAGTGCACATAAAGCCACCTGTTATCGTAGTTGAAATTGGTCATACTGTATGGATGCAAGAGATGACTATGCGCAAACCACAGTTATTGGAAGCATTGCGTGAGTATTATGGAGAATCTATTATTACAGATATCAAAGTACAACTCCCACGACGTGCTTTACAAGATCAACTTGTATCAGGGGATGCCTTAGATATGACACCTGTTTATGAGGAAATCATAGACTTTCATCAAATTGTGTTGCCCTTTGAGATTGTACAAAGTATAGAAAAATCTGTTCTTGTGATTCGCCATGAGGAACTTCGACAAAAGGTGTTACAAACACGTATGGAGCAAGCGAAGAAAGAGTTTGTACTACAGCAAGAACATTTTCATCAATGTCCTACCTGTGGTCGTTGGCAATCGGAAGGTTCTGCGAAGGTATGCCCTCAGTGTGAATATAAAAAGTATAGACATATCATTCGTACGGTAAAAGGTTTATTGAAGGATTATCCCCATTATAAGTATGACCAAATGAAAGTGATTGCTCCCTGGTGCACCTATGAATGGTATGAAGTGGCAAAAGAAGAAAGTATTTATTATTATTTAACTCGCTTGTTCCAAGGATCTACGGATGCGAATGATATGTATTGGGCTACTATGTTAATTACATCGAAATCGCAAGAAGAATTGTCTTATGAACAAGTTGTAAATATTACAAATAAGTATCGTTGGAACGAAACAGATAAAATGCAAGTGAAATAAAGGCTTAGACTTTCACAGAGATAGTAAAGTATTGTATAATAGAATGTATTATATAGAATATGGTGACCAGTATGGGATGTCATTATATAAATAGTAGGAGGATGTCAGATGGCAGAACAAACAAATTATGATGCCGGTAATATACAGGTCCTCGAAGGCTTAGAAGCCGTTCGTATGCGACCTGGTATGTATATTGGTAGCACATCTGCCCGTGGATTACATCACTTGGTGTATGAAGTTGTAGATAATAGTGTGGATGAGGCCCTAGCGGGGTATGCAACGCATATTGAAGTGACCATTTGTGAAGATAATAGTATTGAAGTTATTGACGATGGTCGTGGGATTCCGACAGGAATGCATGAAAAAGGTATGCCTGCGGTAGAACTAGTATTATCCAAACTTCATGCAGGTGGTAAATTTGGCGGTGGTGGATACAAAGTGTCCGGTGGTCTTCATGGGGTAGGTATTTCCGTAGTAAATGCTTTAAGTGAGTGGACTATTGTCGATGTATACCAACATGGAAAAATTCAAGAAATTTCCTTTGAACGTGGTAATAAAACGTCTGATTTGAAAGAAATCGGTACGACGGATCGCACAGGTACGACAGTACGATTTAAACCAGATGCACAAATTTTTGAAACCACCATCTTTGAGTTTGATGTATTAAAAACTCGCTTACAAGAGTTGGCGTTCTTAAATAAAGGTTTACGTATTACTTTGTCTGATAAACGTGGAGAAGGTCGCAGTGAAAGTTTCCATTATGAAGGTGGCTTAGTACAATTCATTGAATATTTAAATGAAGCGAAAGAAGCTATCACACCAAGTGTTATTTCCATCGATAATACTCGTGACGATGTGGTAGTAGACGTGGCATTACAATATAACGATAGTTATAGCGAAACGATTTTGTCCTTCGTTAATAATATCAACACCATTGATGGTGGTACGCACTTGAGTGGTTTCCGTACAGCCTTAACACGTACCTTAAATGATTATGGTCGCAAGGCTGGCATTTTGAAAGAAAATGAAAGCAACTTGACTGGGGAAGACGTGCGTGAAGGCTTGACAGCTGTGGTAAGCGTAAAAGTATTGGAACCACAATTTGAAGGCCAAACAAAAGGTAAACTAGGTAATAGCGAAGTCAAAGGGATTACAGATACTATCGTGTCTGATGGATTGCGTGTCTTTTTAGAGGAGCATCCAGCAGAAGCGAAGAAAATCATCGAAAAAGCAACCAATGCGAGTCGTGCTCGTGAAGCAGCCCGTAAAGCTCGTGAATTGACACGCCGTAAAAATGCGTTAGAAGTGAGCTCCTTACCTGGTAAATTGGCAGATTGTTCTGAAAAAGATACAACTATGACAGAGATTTACCTTGTCGAAGGTGATTCTGCGGGTGGTACCGCAAAACAAGGTCGTGATCGCCGTTACCAAGCAATTTTACCATTGCGCGGTAAAATTCTAAATGTAGAAAAAGCTCGTCTCGATAAAATCTTAGCCAATGCAGAAATTCGTTCTATGATTACTGCTTTTGGTACAGGTATCGGACAAGACTTTGATATTACGAAGAGCCGTTACAATAAAATCATCATTATGACAGATGCGGACGTGGACGGCGCACACATTCGTACTTTATTATTGACATTCTTCTATCGCTATATGCGACCATTGATTGAAGAAGGTCATGTATTTATTGCACAACCACCGTTGTACCAAATTAAAAAAGGTCAAAAACAATGGTATGCCTACAGTGACCAAGAACTTTCAGATAGATTGGATGAAATTGGCCGTGAAGGCATTACGATCCAACGATATAAAGGTCTTGGTGAAATGAATGCAGAACAATTATGGGATACAACTATGAACCCTGAACATAGAACCATCCTACAAGTCAGCATGGAAGACAGTATTGCAGCAGATAAGATATTTAGCGTTTTGATGGGGGATAAGGTAGAGCCTCGTCGAAAATTTATCGAAGATAATGCAGAATATGTACGAAATCTTGACTTATAAGGAGAAGTCTCATGGAAAATAACAAATTAAAAAGAAGTTTGAAATCCCGCCACATGAATATGATTGCCTTAGGCGGTGCTATTGGTACAGGTTTATTCGTAGCCGGTGGTGAAGTAGTGAGTACAGCAGGTCCTGGTGGCGCGTTAATTGCTTATAGCTTCATCGGTATCATGGTATATTTCTTGATGACTAGTTTAGGGGAAATGACTACGTATTTGCCAGTATCTGGTTCTTTTGGTACTCATGCCTCTCGCTATGTAGATAAAGCTTTGGGCTTTGCCTTAGGTTGGAACTTTTGGTTTAACTGGGCTATTACATTAGCAGCTGAATTGGTAGCCAGTGCATTCATCATGAAATACTGGTTTCCTGATGTGCCAGCTATTGTTTGGTCTGCTTTGTTCTTATTGATTCTGTTTGTGTTGAATTATTTATCAGCTCGTTCTTTTGGTGAAAGTGAATATCTATTCTCTAGCATCAAGGTTATTACTGTTATTGTATTCTTATTATTAGGATCTTTATTGATTCTTGGGGTTGGTACTGAATCTCCAGGATTCCATAACTGGACTATCGAAGAGGCTCCATTTGTAGGGGGATTCTCCTCTATCTTAGCTATCTTTATGATTGCTGGTTTCTCTTTCCAAGGGGTAGAATTAATCGGTACTGCTGCTGGTGAGTCTGAGGATCCAGAAAAAAATATTCCTAAAGCTATTAACTCTATTTTCTGGCGTATTTTACTGTTCTATATTGGTTCTTTCACAGTCATCGGTTTTTTAATCCCTTACAATGATCCAAATTTATTGAACAGTTCTGTAGAAAATGTGTCCATTAGTCCATTTACATTGGTATTTGACCGTTTTGGATTTGACTGGGCGGCACATTTCATCAATGCTATTTTGTTGATCGCTGTATTGTCCGCTGGTAACTCTGGTTTATTCTCCTCTACACGTATGTTATACGCATTATCTAAATCAGGAGATGCACCAAAATTATTTAGTTCTATTAACCGACGTGGTGTGCCAATTCCAGCATTGTTAGCAACAGCAGCCTTTGGTTTGTTTGCTTTCTTAACATCTTTAATTGGGGAAGGTCAAGCCTATACTTGGTTGATTAATATCAGTGGTATGAGTGGATTCATCACATGGGTAGGGATTGCGATTGCACATTATCGTTTCCGACGTGCTTATGTGGCACAAGGTCATGATGTATCCAAATTGCCTTACAAAGCATCTTGGTTCCCATTTGGTCCATTGTTTGCCTTGGCATTGTGTTTGATCATTATTGCTGGTCAAAACTATACAGCCTTCATGGGTGAAAGTATTGACTGGTACGGAGTATCCGTTGCTTATATTGGTCTTCCAGTATTCTTCGCTGTATACTTATGGTATAAAGCAAAACATAAAACAAAAGTAGTTCCTCTAAAAGAAGTGGATTTATCTCGCGATTTTGAGGACTAATAGAAACAGCCTACGGGAAGAAGTTCCCATGGGCTGTTTTTCTGTTCATTAATTTTATAATTAAAATAGGATACTACAGGAAATAGGTTATAAAATAATCTTTTATTAACCTATTATATATTTTATAAATATATAAGTATTCTAGAATTTGATAGTATGTAAAAGTGGCACTAAGTTATTTGTATCCATGTACATATTTTGAATATATATGTATTTAATCATTTATATAAAATAATTGTCAGTATTTTATAAAATTTGATAATCTAGTAATACTAATGATACACGATGAAAGAAAGGATGGTATATATGGAACCTAAACCAACAAAAAATACAATAATATCTGCCTTTCGATATGGTTTTCTTAAAACAACACCGTTATTATTGGGATTTTTATTTTTAGGGCTATCCTATGGCATTTATATGCATTCTATGGGATTTTCTTGGGGCTATACACTAGCATTGAGTGCTCTCATTTATGCAGGATCTATGGAATTTGTAACAGTAGCTATGTTACTATCTCCTTTCGATCCAGTAGGTGCTTTTTTAATTACACTCATGGTCAATGGTCGTCATATATTTTATGGAATTTCTATGTTAACTATATATAGACATATGGGATGGTTAACACCATATCTCATATTTGGAATGATAGATGAAAGTTTTTCCATTAACTATACATCACAAATTCCTGCTGAAATTTCCAAGAAATGGTGTTATTTTTTTGTAACTCTATTGAATCAGTTATATTGGGTTGTGGGTTCTGTCATAGGTAATCTTTTTGCATCTGTATTATCTTTTAATGCGAAAGGATTAGAATTTGTACTAACTGCACTCTTTATTGTATTGGCTTTGGAGCAATATAAAATGCAACGAAATTTGATTAGCTCTGGCATAGGATTAGTGATTCCTGGCGTTGCCTTGATTGTATTTGGCAGTGAACACTTTATGATTCCTGCTATGATTGGAATCGTAGTCATATTAAGTCTGTTACGTAGAACAATGGAGGGAGAACAATGACTTTCACGGAACAAATCATAACCATTGCCATTGTTGTGCTAGGCACTATGGCAACACGGTTTTTACCATTTGTCATATTTAATTCGAAAACGAAAACACCTGCTTATGTGCAGTATTTAGGGAAAGTATTGCCGTCTGCAACGATGAGTTTGTTAGTAGTATTTTCCTTACGACATGTAGATTTATCTGGCGTATATCATGGTATGCCGGACATAATCGCAGTAGCTGTGACAGTATTACTACACCTATGGAAAGGAAATATGTTCCTATCCATTGGGGGTGGAACAATTCTGTATATGGTACTGATTCAACAAGTATTTATATAGTGTTATATGGAAGTATTCTAAATATGATATAATACGAATAATAAGGTTTAAATCATATCAATATGAGAATAAAGGAGACACCTATGATTATTACAACAACGATGCAAATTGAAGGACAACCAATTAAAGAATATAAAGGAATCGTCTTTGGAGAAGTTGTAGAAGGTCGTAACTTTGTGAAAGACTTTTTCTCTTCTATTCGAGATGTTGTAGGGGGTCGTAGTAATAGTTATGAATCATCTTTATCTAGCGCTCGTGAGGCATCTTTAAAAGAAATGAGTAAACGTGCGAAAGATATGGGAGCTAATGCGATCGTAGGTGTATCTGTGAGTTATGAAACATTAGGTGAAACGAATGGTATGCTCATGGTAACATGCACAGGAACAGCGGTTGTTATTTAGTATGTATTAGAGTTACTTTTACAAATAGCAAACAAGTATTATATAAGAATGCAGAAGTATTTCAATATATTTTTTAAGTATTGAAATATAATTTAGTAAAAATAGACAGTAAGTATTGTACTAGAATACATAACTATTCAAAGTTAGTAGATGATTAGTTAGATACATATAGTATAGTTTTATAGATAGGAATCGATAAGGAGAGATAGAATCAGTGGGCAGTGACATAGGTATAGAAATTTTAATTGTAGTCATACTCATCATTTTAAATGGTTTATTTTCCATGACGGAATTAGCCATTATTAATGCTCGTAAAGGATTATTAGAAGAAAAGGCAGAAGCTGGTAATCGTGGAGCCCGCATGGCCATCGAGCTAGCGGAAGATCCGAATGAAATGTTTTCCACTATACAAATTGGTATTACTTTAATTAGTATCGTCACTGGTTTGTATTCAGGGGCTACTTTTTCCGATCCTATGGCGACCTATATCAAAGAACATATCTTGTGGTTAGCTGATTATGCCGATACAGTGAGCCCTATTTTCATCGTATCTTTAACAACCTATTTATCCTTAGTCATAGGGGAATTAGTACCAAAACGGTTGGCATACAATTCTCCAGAATCCATTGCCATCATGATGGCAATCCCTATGAAATACTTTGCCACCATCACAAAACCATTTGTGGCACTTCTCAGTATGTCTACAACGGTGCTACTGAAAGTATTAGGCGTTAAACACAAGGAAGAAGCACCGGTAACGGAATCGGAAATTAATAAAATGCTTGTACAAGGTGTGGAACTAGGCGCTTATGAAGAGGAAGAGCCAGTGTTAGTAGAAAATATTTTCCGCTTAGCTGACCTCGATGCCAGCGATATTATGACACCTCGTACGCAGTTGACGTGGATTGATATTAACGCTAGTGATGAGGACATCCTAGAAACCATTATGGAATGCAACGAACATCGTATTCCAGTAGGTGATGATTCCTTAGATGAGTTGAAAGGCTTAGTCTCTTCTGTAGATGTGTTGGCACAACAGATGAAAGAAAGTCATCGTCCGATGAAAGATATTCTAGCTTATTGCATGCGTAAACCAGTGCTCGTACCAGAATCCTTGTCCTTAATGAAAGTATTATCTACTTTCAGAGAAGAAGGTACTCATGAAGCCATTGTGCTAGACGAATATGGTGGTATGAGTGGGATGATTACATTCCACGATATTATGGAAGAAATCGTGGGATTGATGCCATCTGGGGAAGAGGAAAAGAAAGAAGAAGAAAATCGCATCGTCCAACGAGAAGATGGTACGTATCTTGTGGATGGTCTTATCAGCATTGAAGAACTGAAAGAATATTTTGAAGTGGATGAATTATTACCAGGTGAAGAAGAGGATCTGTATAAAACATTAGGGGGATTCGTGACCTACTTAATCGGTCGTATTCCTAAAGAAGCTAATCGCTGTCACTATGGGCCATTGCAATTTGAGGTCATGGATATGGATAACACGCGGGTGGATAAAGTAATGGTGACACGGAAAGTAGCGGTGGAGAGTAGTTCAGACTAGTATAATTATTGAATACAAACAATGAATATAAATAAAACAGAGGAAAGTTGATGATATAGTACAACTTTCCTCCGTTTTATTCTATTCATAATGTGTCCATAAACTAATTATTTTAACAACTTTTTCTTCCTCAAAAATCTCATACACAAGTCGATGTTGGATATTAATGCGACGTGAATATAGACCTTTTAAATCGCCCGCCAATTTTTCATACCTTGGCGGTGTTTGGTAAGGAGTTACTTTAATAATCTCTAGTAATGCCTTTGCTTTTGTATCAAGTTTTGCAGATTTTAACTTAGGTATATCTTTTATAGCAGATTTTGTATAAGTTAACGTATACATTACCAAATAACCTCTTCTTCTGAAATACATTCGGATAATGGAGTGTTTTTTCCTTCTAGTAAAATTTCTTTCATACTAGGTTTGGATGTTAAATATAAAGTTTCTAACAAGGATAAATAATCATCTTCGCTTAATAGGACGGCATTACCATCTTTAGTGCTGATGCTGAGTGGTTCATTGTATTTAATAGTCTGTGTTAAATACTCAAAAATATTTTTTCTAAAATTTGTAATATTAATAATTGCCATGTGTATCACCTCTTTATGTACATTATAATGTACGTAAAAATAAAAAGCAATGGTATGGATATTGAAAGTATTGTAATCATTTGGAGTAAACTGCAATAGAATTAGAAGTATCTATATTGCCACTACTTGGAAAGATACGATATAATAGAAACAGAATACATCAAAGTATGAGTATAGTATACATCATAACTTATGTTAGTCATGAAAGAGGGTACACCATGGAATGGGTATATTTAGCAATTCATTATGGAGATAATGAGCGAGGTCATATTGCGTATAACAAAGAAACAAAAGAATGCCAAGTGGTATTAGAGGATGTAACTTGGAAAGAGAAAGTAGAATCCTATTTGCAAGCAGAACAAACAGTAATGCATGCCACAGGATTAAACACATATGATGAGTTGACAGTGCAACCATTGGATTCCTACGATAACTTAAAATTAGCCTTAACTCGCATGTGGAACAAAAATGGCGTGCAAGTTGATTGGGGCATTCCAGTAGAAGTGAATGGTCAATTACACTTTGCTGAATAAGTGAGAGCAGTCAGTACTTGCAAGATACGATGCGGTGCATACTGAAAGTATCCTGATAAGAGAAAATCTGATATATACCATGTATATGATAAAGCCTATAGAACAGGTTAGCTATGTTCTATAGGCTTATTGTGTATGTAGTAGATGATGAGATATAGCTTTGTTTTATCGTATATGTAAGCAATAGTACATCTATGTCATGGGTAGATAGACAATACTAGTGGATATAGTGTAAAAATAGAACAAAAAAGATACTTTTATCGTACATATGAAATAGTTATCCACCTAAATGTGGATAACTCAGTGTATAACTATGGGTATAGACTGTGAGTAGGATGTTAATACCTTGTGAATTTAGTGTTAATAACTCTATAGTTATCCACAATTTATACACAAAAAGTGAATAACCCTTGTAAAATAAGGCTTTATTGAATCTTAAAAGGTTAGAAAAAATGTTCTGTATTGTGGATATGCACATAGGATACAGATCGAATCTTATTTTAGATTTCATATTGCTAGGTATAGTACAGTTAGACTATAATAGATGTATACTTGCGTTCATAGCTCAGTAGGATAGAGCGACAGTTTCCTAAACTGCAGGTCGGGGGTTCAATTCCCTCTGGGCGCACCATAGATAAAAACCGATGTCATAGAAAGATATATCTGTGACATCGGTTTTTTCATGGGTTTATAAGAAAGACTACCATGAATATATTATAGAGTTTCTCGTATTCGAGTATAGTGTTGATATAAAGAGTATATAAATAGTACTAAAGGAATCAATAAGCAAATAGCACCAATTGTTTCTGTCATAGAATTAGGCCACATTGGAATGATAAGACCACAAGCGATGAATACACTAGATATAGCAGGAATTCTCCAAATATGAGTAGGAGATAAGGTAGATTTTATAGATGTAGTTTTCATAGGGATATGATATCGTTTCATAATCGTTAGGATAATACCTAATAACATACCAATGATGATAATAGTATCCCATATGGCCCATAATATTTTTAATACCATGGAATTATGATTATGAATATGTAAGTTTATCATAGTTTTCATTCCGGTGAAATACCAAGGAATTTCTTTTGTTGCATATTGATCGAGAGTTGAATCACTATATAAATTGGCATATACAGGCTGACCTAAAAACATGGCAGGATCGTCATCATTTTGGCTACCTAAATAAAAGGCATAGTGATAATTATTAAATTTTGATGGATAATCCATAGAAATAAGTTGACGATTAGGATAGGTTGATAGAATTCGTTGAATCGCTTTAGAAGGAGATAAAATTTCTGATGTATGATTAGCTAATTCTTGCTTTGCTATAGAGGCTACATTTTTTGTGTAATAATCATTAGCAATAAAAAAACCACCAATCCATACACCAGTTAGAGATAATACAAGTCCCCAAACAGAAGCAATCATAGAAAATTCACGATGCAGAGCGCTGATTTGTAATCGATTTGATGTTTGTGTACTTCGTTTATAGGCGGAACTGAAAGGGCCGTATAAAAAGATACCACTAAGGATGGATAAGAAGCATATCATAGATAGAATAGTTACAAGATAAATACCAAATTTTCCTAAGGCTAATCGAGTATGTAATTCATGAATTGTGTGTAGTGCACTTCGTACCCATGGATGCGTAGGGGTGACACGATGAGATTCAACAAGTGTATTAGAATTTGGATTATATAAGGTATAGTCTCCTCCCATACCCATTCGTGCAGGTGGGGCAGATGTGGCTGATGAATCAATAATTCTATAGCGTAATAGGTTAGATCTATTCATGGTTGGAGAAATATTCAAAATATCTTTGGATGGATATTGTTGTTTTACTAATGCAGCACCCGCATCTGCTGCATCAAATATAGAGGATGAGTATGGACTCATTGTCATAGTAGATGTACTATGAGAGGGTTGTCCTAAAGACCAAGCATTTAATTCATTTCTAAATAATAATAATAAACCGGTAATGCAAAACATAAGAAAAAATATAATAGAAAAGATAGATATTCTCTTATGCCATTTGTAAAAAGTTGACATATAGTTACTCCTTTCATATAAAAACATAGTTATAATAGCTTAAATAGGCTAGAAATTCAATCATCTATGACTATGAAAAAAAGTTTTAATGTATATAATTTATAGTTTTTACCTATTAATAGTGTAATAAAATTTATATTGGGCAAGAGAAGATTCTTATGATATTCTGTATACTCAGAATTGAAATATAAATTTTATTAGTAGTTTTTGTAGTTATGAAAGGATAGAATTATGAAATTAAAATCACTATTCACACCACTATTGGTGGGTATATTGGCGTTAGGTATTGCGGGCTGTAGTACATCGACAACAACGCAAGAAATTAAAATTGGCGCTACGGCAGGTCCTCATGCACAAGTGGCTGAGGCGGTAGCGAAAGAAGCACAAAAGCAAGGCATCCAGTTGAAAGTAGTAGAATTTTCCGACTATATCACACCAGATAAAGCCTTGGCAGACGGAGATATCCAATTGAACGCATATCAACATGTGCCGTTCTTGGAAAACTTTAACAAGCAAAATAATTCTAAACTAGTGCCAATCGGCAAAACCATTTTAATGCCAATGGGTATCTACAGTAATTCTGTAAAATCTCCTATCGATGTGAAAGACGGCGACACAGTAGCAATTCCAAATGATCCAACGAATGGTGGACGTGCCTTAGCCTTGTTACAACGAGCAGGTCTTATTAAATTGAAAGAAGGCGTTGGTTTTAAAGCTACAGTAGCAGACATTGTGGAAAATCCTAAGAACCTAAAAATTCAAGAGCTAGAGGCAGCACAATTACCTCGTAGCTTAGATGATGTGACATTAGCGACGATTCCGATGAACTACGTGCAAAGCGCAGGTATCAACGTAGGTGAAAAAGGATTGTACTTAGAACCAAAAGATGAGCCATTAGCAGTGATGATCTTGGCTACACGTGAACAAGATAAAGACAACGCAACATACAAAAAAATTGCAGAGATTTATCAGTCTGAGGCCATTAAACAATTCATTGCAGAAACTTTCAAAGGAACCATTACATCTGCAAACTAATCACTATGAATATAGAGGTCTACCCATGAGGTGGACCTCTTTTTTGCATCGTTGCAAGGATAGTGAAACGATAGGCGTATCGTTTCATAATATATAAAAATACATAGTTACACACAGTGCGCACATATGATATACTATAGAATATATCTTTTAGTACTTTCACTAAGAAAAGGAGCACTTATAGTCATAGATATAGCAAGGGTGTAGCCATTGTTACAGTGAAGTATAGTTGCCTATGGTATACTATAGATATGATATCGGAATCAATAAGAACCTATACATAGAGTATATAAAGGAAAAGTGTGTCACCAGAGTGGTGCAAGGAGGTCTTTATGGAGTTAAGACATGAACTAGAATTTGATAAAGATTATACGATGGAAGAGGCCTTTGCAGAGGCAAAGCGTTGTTTGAACTGTGCGAAGCCATTGTGCCGTACAGGTTGTCCTATTGAAAATGAAATTCCTCGTTTCATCCAAGCTATTGCACATGGTAATTTTGGATTAGCCAACGATATTATTGCAGAGCGTAGCAGCTTGCCAGCGGTGTGCGGCCGTGTGTGTGCTCGTGAAAAACAATGTGAAGGGGCATGTATTTTAAATCGTGCGAACAAACCCATTAATATCGGTAAATTGGAGCGCTTTGCTGCAGATTTTGAAAGCAATAATAATCTTCGCAAGATAAAACCAAATCGTAAAGACCAAGGTAAAATCGCTATTATTGGTTCTGGCCCTGCTGGATTAACAGTGGCTGGAGATATGGCAAAATTAGGCTATGATGTGACAGTATTTGAACGCCAAGATGAGCCAGGTGGTATCCTATTGTTTGGGATTCCGGAGTTCCGTTTAGGCAAAGAAATTGTACGTCGTGAAGTGAAGCGTTTAGAAACATTAGGTGTTACTTTTGAATGTAATGTCACTATCGGTCCAGATCGTAACTTAGATGCTCTGTTTGAAGAAGGTTTTGATGCTATCTTTATTGCTACCGGTACTCATGTGCCAATGGAAATTTCTTTACCAGGTGATGACAAAGCAGGTATGTTACAGGCGATGGCATTATTGACATCTGTACAATTAGTACAAAATGGTAGAGCTGAAGAATCATTAATTCCTGTATATAAAGGTGATAAAGTTCTCATCATCGGTGCTGGTAATGTGGCGATGGATGCGGCTCGTACTTGTGTTCGTCTTGGTGCTGAAAGTGTAACAGTGACGTATCGCCGTGGAGAAGAACAAATGCCAGCAAACCCATCTGAATTTGAAGAAGCAAAAGAAGAAGGCGTTCATTTTGAATTCTTAGCCGCTCCAAAAGAAGTAACTGGTTCAGATATCGTGGAAGGGTTGACATTTACACGACAAGAATTACAAGAAGATGGATCTGTGAAAAGCACTGGCGAAGACTTTACGTTACCAGCGGATAAAATCATCGTGGCCATCGGTCACAAACCAAACACACGCTTAGTGGGTCCTGGTAATGGTATTGAAGTGAATGAGTCTGGCTATGTGGTGACACGAGATATGCCATATGGTATGACAAGCCGTCAAGGTGTATTCGCAGGCGGTGACGTAGTGCATAAACCAGCTACCGTAGTATTGGCTATGCGTGAAGCTAAAAAAGTAGTAGAAGGTATCGTAAACTACTGCGAGGCAAAACGCTTTTTAGGGGAATAGGGTTTTATTCTTTACTTAACTATGCTATAATAAAGACAAGCGAAAAAGAGTAATGGTGATTCCATAAAGCTCACCAAAAAAAACACCCAGGTGGCGAGACTTGGGTGTTTCTTATATACTAGAAAATATACTAGGAAAGTGATATAATGGATTTGGATAAATTTGAGGATTTTCTAATTGCAAACAAAAGAAACCCCACGGTCTGCCAACCGTGGGGTTTTAATTTTTTTGTAATTATGATATAATGTTGGCAAGCGAAAAAAGTGTGAAAATAGTTAACATTAGGTTCACAAAAAACACCCAGGTGGCGAGACCTGGGTGTTTTTATTTGTCTATATAGCTGACAAGGCTAGGCTAGTTACTTCTTATATACTCGATCTAACCATTTACAAATGTAATAAGCGAGAACATTTGCCGTAATCGAGATAAAAAGTGTAATAATTAATGTTAACACTAGGTTCACCCCCTTTCTGTTACCAGTATAGGGGAAGTAACACTTATAGTATAACAAATTGTGGAAAATAATACATCTGAAAGAGTAAAAAAATATAGATATCTACTTGCGCACAGTGGACAAAGGTGTTACAATAGTAGACAGTTATTTTATTTTTAAAGTATTACACTTATAGTTAAGATTCGTACGCATATCGTACAGAAAGGAGATTATCATGGCATTGTTAGCAATTCTCGTGCTCGTCCTGTTCATTTTAGTGAACGTCATTAGAACTAACAATTCCATAGAGGTCGCCTTTTCTTCGGTAGAGCTACCATCTTAGGTTTCTTTGTGTACAACATAAGGAATCTAGGTTGTTGTAGTCTATTTGATTAACGTGCATACATATATATGAAAAGGCGATTCCTTAGGGATCGCCCTTTTTTATGTCTAATATAGTATGTCAGAATACTAGATGTAGATTGGGAACCTGTTGGATATAAAATCATAGAACTATCCAATAGAAATCCCATTCAATTATTTCAGTGTTATGCACATAGTATATAGACAACAATATATAACTATAACAAGTGTTATAAATCATGTTTATATAAGTAGAAAGGATCATTATATGGTACGCAGTGATAGAGTAGCAAAAGGAGCAACAAGAGCTCCACATCGTTCATTATTAAAAGCATTAGGATTTATTAACGAGGAAATTGGAAAACCAATCATCGGGATTGCCAATTCTTTCAATGAAATTATTCCAGGTCATGTACATTTGAAAAATCTCGTTCAATCTGTAAAAGATGGTATCCGCGAAGCTGGCGGTATTCCTATGGAATTTAATACTATCGGTATTTGTGACGGATTGGCTATGAACCACATCGGTATGAAATATTCCTTGGTGACACGCAATATTATCGCTGACTCCATCGAGGCCTCTGCCATGGCCACACCATTCGATGCGATGGTATTTATTCCTAACTGTGATAAAGTCGTGCCAGGTATGTTGATTGCGGCGGCTCGTTTGAACTTACCATCTGTATTCGTCTCTGGTGGTGCGATGCTAGCAGGAGTGCACAATGGTAAAAAAATTGGTTTATCCGATGTATTTGAGGCAGTAGGTAAATTTGAAGCAGGCCTCATTTCCGAAGAAGAATTAGAACATATTGAAAACGTAGCATGCCCAACTTGCGGATCTTGCTCCGGTATGTATACAGCGAATACGATGAACTGCTTAACAGAAGCATTGGGTATGGCATTGCCAGGTAATGGTACAATCCCAGCGGTTTACTCCGAGCGTTTACGTCTAGCAAAACGTGCGGGTATGCAAGTGATGGAAGTGTTACAAGAAGGCTTACGTCCAAAAGATGTATTGACGAAAGAGGCTTTTGAAAATGCGGTAGCAGTTGACATGGCATTGGGTGGATCTTCCAATACGGCGCTACATTTACCAGCCATCGCTCATGAAGCGGGCGTATCCTTAACATTGGATGATTTCAACCGCATTGCAGGTGATACACCACAATTGGCTAAATTGTCTCCATCTGGTAAATATTTCATCGAGGATTTACATGCCGCAGGCGGTGTGTATGCGGTAATGCATCGTTTACAAGAACAAGGACATTTACATGAAAGTGCAAAATCTGTGAGCCTGGTGGATCAAGGTACGATTGCTAAAACTATGAAAGTCCTAGACGAAGATGTGATCCATCCTTGGAGTGACCCAGTGTACACCACAGGTGGTATCGCTGTACTGAAAGGTAACTTAGCTCCGGACGGTTCCGTGGTCAAAGAAGGTGCTGTAGATCCAGAAATGCTCGTTCACTCTGGTCCAGCAAAAGTCTTCAACAGTGAAGAAGAAGCAGTAGAAGCAATCATGGGTCATAAAATTGTGAAAGGCGATGTAGTCATCATTCGCTACGAAGGTCCAAAAGGTGGTCCAGGTATGCGTGAAATGTTGACACCAACAGCGACGATCACAGGTATGGGTCTTGGTAAAGACGTAGCCTTGATTACAGATGGTCGTTTCTCTGGTGCTACTCGTGGCGCATCCATTGGTCACGTATCTCCAGAAGCAGCATCTGGTGGCACTATTGCCATCGTAGAAGATGGAGATATCATCGAAATCGACATTCCAAATCGTTCCTTGAATGTGAAACTTTCAGAGGAAGAAATTGCACGAAGAAAAGCAAACTTAGCACCGTACAAATCAGATGTCACAGGGTACTTGAAAAAATATGCTATGCATGTATCCTCTGCTGCACAAGGTGCCATCGAAATCCTAGATGAAGCATAAGAGGGAATGTAGTCAGGATACATATCTATGAGGGAAGTACAGGTCCGTAGATAGAATACATACTTAGGAAAGGACATTTATATGCATAAATTATACGATTTCATGGAGGCTAGGGAGCGATTGGCTACTATCGCCGTGAAAACAAAATTAATTCATAGCTCTGTATACTCGCAAGAAACAGGCAATCATGTATATATAAAACCGGAAAATTTACAGCGCACAGGGTCTTTCAAATTACGGGGCGCATACAATAAAATTTCCAAATTAACAGAAGCAGAAAAAGCCTGTGGCGTTATCGCCGCCTCTGCAGGTAACCATGCGCAAGGTGTGGCGCTAGCAGCACAACGATTGGGCATTAAAGCAGTTATCGTTATGCCACGCCATACACCGCTCATTAAAGTAGAGGCGACGCGCCAATACGGAGCAGAAGTAGTGCTCGCTGGCGAAGTCTATGACGAAGCTTATGAAAAGGCTTGTGAACTACAAGAGAAGCACGGCTATGTGTTCGTCCATCCTTTCGATGATGAAGATGTCATTGAAGGGCAAGGGACCATTGCCTTAGAAATTTTAGAAGAATTACCAAATGCAGATATTATTTTAGTACCAGTTGGTGGTGGCGGATTGATCTCCGGCGTGGCAGCAGCAGCTAAGCTAAAAAATCCACAAGTAAAGATTATAGGCGTAGAACCAGAGGGCGCAGCCAGTGCGAAAGCAGCCGTAGCAGAAGGAAAACCTGTGAATTTACCATCTGTAAGCACTATTGCCGATGGGGCAGCTGTGAAATTAATTGGTACAAGAGACTTAGAATACATTCAAACCTATGTGGATGAAATCGTCACTGTATCGGACTATGAATTAATGGAAGCTTTCCTATTATTGGCGGAAAAACATAAAATCATCGGTGAAAATGCTGGCTTACTTTCAGTGGCAGGTTTGAAAAAATTAAGGGTACGAGGCAAAACAGTGGTTAGTATTTTGAGCGGTGGTAACATCGACGTATTGACCATTGCGTCCATGATTACGAAAGGCTTAGTCGTACGAGGTCGTATTTTTACATTTGCTGTGAATTTATCAGATAAACCAGGTCAATTAGTGGCAGTGTCTGAAATCTTAGCAGAACAAAATGCGAATGTCATCAAACTGGAACATAATCAGTTTAAGAACCTAGATCGCTTCCATGAAGTGGAGTTGGTGGTGACTGTAGAAACGAATGGGGAAGATCATATAAAAAAAATTACGGCTGCTATGGCGGACCGTGGATATACGATTCACCGTATCAGTTCTAATGAATTTAATGAACATGACTAATGGATGAGATGGATATAGAAAGAGGACAAACTATGAGTGAACAGAAGATGATTCGAGGAGCTCGCATACTCCTAGAAACATTGAAGCGCTTGGGAGTGACAGACATATTTGGTTATCCCGGCGGCGCCGTAATTCCTATATACAATGAAATTTATGATTTTGAGGGAATCAACCATTACTTAGCACGCCATGAACAAGGGGCGGCTCATGAGGCAGACGGCTATGCTCGTGCTTCTGGCAAATGTGGTGTGTGCTTAGCTACCTCTGGCCCAGGGGCGACGAACCTCGTGACAGGCATTATGACGGCGCATATGGATTCTATTCCTCTCTTGGCCATAACAGGTCAGGTGGCTAGCCACTTGCTAGGAAAAGATGCGTTCCAAGAATCCGATATCATTGGGATTACCATGCCAGTGACGAAAAATAATTACTTGGTACAAGATATCCGAGATATTGCGAGAACGGTGAAAGAAGCTTACTATTTGGCCACAACTGGTCGTCCAGGCCCTGTGCTAGTAGATATCACACGAGATGCGCAACTAGCAGAAATCTCTTATGAAGAATTTGAAGCAATCTTTAATGAACCGATTTCCCTAGAAGGCTATGATCCAAACTATATTGGACATAAAAAGCAAATCAAAAAGGCTATCGAAATTGTAAAAGCAGCGAAACGACCGTTGATTATCGCTGGCCATGGGGTGTTATTATCAGGGGCTACAGAAGAGCTATATAAATTAGCCACTACCTGTCAAATTCCAGTCACAAATACCTTACTAGGATTGGGGTCTTTCCCGGGAGAACATCAATTATCCTTGGGGATGCTAGGTATGCATGGCACCGTATATGCGAACTATGCCACTAATGAAGCGGATGTAATTTTGGCATTGGGTATACGATTTGATGATCGTATTGCAGGAGTGCCAAAAGAATTTTGCCCACAGGCAACAATTGTACATGTAGACATTGACCCAGCAGAAATTGAAAAAAATAAATTAATTGACGTACCTATCGTAGGGGACTTGAAACATGTGTTGAATGAAATGAATCATGAGCTAACACCACAAACCCATGAAGATTGGTTGGAACGCATCCGTGAATGGCGTGAGGAATACCCAATTCGCGTTCGTCCTCATGAGGGAGAGTCTTTATTGCCGCAAAAAGTAATTCAAGAAATCGATAATATTGTGAAGGGCAATGCCATCGTGGTCACAGACGTAGGGCAACATCAAATGTGGGCATCTCAATTCATCACCTATTCGAAACCGAATACCATCATTACATCTGGTGGAGCTGGTACGATGGGCTTTGGTTTGCCAGCAGCTATCGGTGCGCAAGTGGCACAACCAGATACAAAAGTAGTGCTCATCACAGGGGATGGGGGCCTACAGATGAATAGCCAAGAATTGCTCCTATTAAAAGCTTACAATATCCCTGTGAAAGTGGTCATCATCAACAATGGTTTCTTGGGCATGGTTCGCCAATGGCAAGAACTCTTTAATAACCATCGCTATTCCTTCGTGGATTTATCCATTAGTCCAGACTTTGAAGTGTTGGCACAAGCGTATGGCGTGCGAGGGGTGACACTGTCCACCATCGAAGACTTGCGTAGTCAATTACGAGACCTTATCTTATCCGATGAGCCAGTGGTGATTAACTGCATTGTGGAAAAAGAAGAAAATGTGTTCCCAATGATTCCAGCAGGTTGCAGTGCCAAAGATATGATTGGATTGAAAGGAGGCCCTGACAATGAGTAAAGTACGACAACACCAAGTGCTAGTCATTACAAAAAATAAACCAGGTATCGGGGCTCGTATCCTGTCCCTCTTTAATCGTCGTGGGTACTCCGTTACACAAATGACATCTGGCATATCTATTCCTAATCATCATGCACGGATCACATTGACCGTAGAAACAGACGAAGTGCAATTAGACCAAATTCAAAAACAAATCTATAAATTGATTGACGTCATTAAGGTCAAAATTTTCTCTCCAGAACAAGTGGTGCGCCGTGAATTGATGCTTATTAAGGTGAAAGCAGATGTGTCTGTGCGACCGCAGATTATCCAATTAGCAGATGTGTATCGTGGTAATGTACTCGATGTAGGTCCTAACTCCATCATGATGGAAATTACAGGAGAAACGCAGAAACTAGATGCTT
Organism: Veillonella sp. CHU594; assembly: GCF_003992265.1. Lineage (NCBI taxonomy): Bacteria > Bacillati > Bacillota > Negativicutes > Veillonellales > Veillonellaceae > Veillonella > Veillonella sp. CHU594. The sequence goes on along the minus strand of NZ_RQVB01000010.1, from coordinate 3,083 downwards.
TCATAGAAATTATGAAAGAATATGGCATTCTGGAAATTGCAAAAACAGGTTGCACCGCTATGAGTCGTGGAGAAAAAATGTAATGGCTATACCAAAGCAAGGTGAGTTGTTACATTACGAAGGAGTTACCTTTGTCCGCAATGGGGAAGCGATTTTGCAAGGTGTGGACTGGCATGTGAACACAGGGGAAAACTGGGCATTACTCGGCCTTAATGGAGCAGGCAAGTCCACCTTGCTAGGCATGATTATGGCCTACACCTGTGCCACCCGTGGTGAGGTGCGTGTCCTAGGGCATACCTTTGGACAATGCGTATGGAAAGATGTGAAAAATCGTATTGGATTTGTCAGCTCTACCTTGGGGCAATTTGAACGTACTATGCGAGATGAAACGGTGCGACAAATTTTGCTATCTGGAGCGCATGGCACCATCGGTGTGTATCGAGAAGTGATAGAGGAAGAAGAACAACGCTGTGATATGGTCCTAGCAAGTATGGGATTACAACATTTACAACATCGCCACTTTGGGGTACTTTCCACAGGGGAGCAACGTCGTGTTTTAATCGGTCGTGCTTTGATGACGAGACCAGATTTGCTCATCTTAGACGAACCATGCAATGGGTTAGACGTACCGAGCCGAGAACAATTGCTCCGTCATCTCAATCAACGTGGGACTCAGGACAGTCCTTATCCGTTTATCTATGTGACGCACCAAATCGAGGAAATCCTTCCCACAGTGACCCATGTGGCACTATTAAAAGAAGGCAAAATCTTTCAATCGGGGCCGAAATATGAGGTCATTACCGATGATATTTTATCGGCGCTCTATGGTTTGTCTGTGAAAGTGACTTGGGTCCAAGATCGACCTTGGCTGCAAGTACTTTCATAAAATGTTTTTATAGAGTGTACAAAGATATTTTTAATCATACCAATTTATCATACTAAGTATGGTAAATCCGTAAGCCGAAAGGCTGAAAATCAGTTGAATTTCACTAGAAAATCTAGTAAATTATAAACATTAACACATGTATTACAAAGTAGGAGGTTATCACAATGGCAGGTAACATTTTAGGCACACAAGTATTTTATGATGCAGATTGCAATCTACAAGCATTAGTAGGTAAAAAAATTACAGTTCTTGGCTACGGTTCTCAAGGTCATGCGCATGCATTGAACTTGAAAGAAAGCGGCATGGACGTACAAATCGGTCTTCGTGAAGGTTCCAAATCTTGGAAAGAAGCAGAAGAAGCTGGTTTCGTAGTAAAAGAAACAGGCGAGGCTGTAAAAGGTGCAGATGTTGTGATGATCTTGATTCCAGATGAATTACAAGCAGAAACTTATGAAAAATCCATCGCTCCTAACCTTAAACAAGGTGCGTACTTGGCATTTGCTCATGGCTTCAACATTCATTTCGGTAAAATTAAACCATCTGCTGACGTAAACGTATTCATGGTAGCTCCTAAAGGTCCTGGTCACTTAGTACGTCGTACATTCCAAGAAGGTTCTGGCGTTCCTTGCTTGTACGCTGTATACGCAGATCCAAGCGGAGACACTAAAGAAGTGGCATTAGCATGGGCATCTGGTGTAGGCGGTGGCCGTTCCGGTATTTTGGAAACTGACTTCCGTCAAGAAACTGAAACTGACTTATTCGGTGAACAAGCAGTACTTTGTGGTGGTGTATGTGCATTGATGCAAACTGGTTTTGAAGTATTGGTAGAAGCTGGTTACAACCCAGTTAATGCATACTTTGAATGTGTTCATGAAATGAAATTAATCATCGACTTGATCTACGAAGGTGGTTTCGAAACAATGCGTAAATCCATCTCCAACACAGCTGAATTCGGTGACTATATTACAGGACCAAAAGTAATCCCAGCAGCAGCGAAAGAAGCTATGCGTGGTGTATTGAAAGATATCCAAGACGGCAAATTCGCTGATCAATTCCTTGGTGACTATGCAGCAGGTTACCCATACCTTAACGAACAACGTAAACAATCTGCAGCACATCAAGTAGAAGAAGTGGGCGGCGAATTACGTAAATTGATGCCTTGGATCAAAAAGTAAAAAGTAAATAGCCTTCATATAAATCATGAAGTAGTATAAGGAAAGCACGCAACACACTCCTTCACAAACGGTATTTCATAATGTTTGCTCAGGAGCATGTTGCGTGCTTTTTGCTTACAGGATACTTAGAGGAAAAGAAGGCTATTTACTTTTGGGGGCTTTTTGTGAGGGAACTTGTGACGCTATACAGTCTGTGGCGTTCGTAACTAAATAGAAGCAAAGGGAAGAGCACGGTATACCCTTCACAAACGGTATTTCATAATGTATCGTCACTTGTGATGCTATTCAGTCTGTGGCGTTCGTAACTAAATAAGATAAAGGGAAGACCGCAACATACTCCTTCTCAAACTGATACAGTGGTTAGGTTTGTTCAGGAGCATGTTGCGGTCTTTTGCGTTTGTATGATTTAGGTAGTAGGAACGCCACAAAGGCTGCTACTCGTAACTGCGCTCCTCAGAGTATTTAGTTCATATAAACAGTACGAATAGATTGTGCTATAATTGAAATTGTAAGAGTCATTGACGTGTTGTTAGGCTCATCTCTTCCTATTATGGGAGGAGGTGATTTCTATGAGAAATTTTAGAAAGTTATCTTTATTGATAAAGTTTTTTAAGTTGATTATAGATATTTATCGTTTCTTTCAATAGAAATGAAAAAGCCTAACGTAACAATAAGTATTCGCAGTACTTATACACGTTAGGCCATTTCTCTTTATTCTTCTGAGATGAGCCTAACGCCAGCAGACGTCGATGGCTCTTCTTTTGTTGGTTTAATTATAGCACAGTTAATAGGAATATTACAAATGCCACAAAGGCTACTACGCGTAACGGCGTTCCTTAAGATGATATTCATAATATTGTTAATTCGCATAATGTATATCTAGGTGTATAATGGTGGTATGAGAGTCACTAATGTGAGTTAGGCTTGTCTCTTCCTAATTTAGGAGGAGGTGATACTATGAGAAAGTATGAAAAGTATACTTTATTGCTTTATCTAATTTCTGTAATAGTAAGTATCATTGA